>CAZCZR010000065.1:0-9803 GCA_964503455.1 uncultured Lachnospiraceae bacterium
GCTTGCCGTCGTTATTAAAGTCGCTCATATGCATAGCGTCGCCGTGACCGAGCTTCGTGTTGCCGAGAACCGTCACGCCGTCATCGTCAAGCGAAGCGGAGCCGTAGACAATTTCGTCCTTGCCGTCATCGTCTATATCGCCTACCGACAGATTATGGTTGCCTTGTCCGGCAAACGAGCTGTCAGCGGCTGTTTTGCTGTCATATTCCCATTGAAGCGCCATTTCGGTGCCGTCCCACGTATACGCGCGCAGCGCGGCTCTGTTGTAATAGCCGCGGCACATTACAATACTGGGATGAACGCCGTCAATGTAAGCGACAGCCGCAAGGTAACGCGAGGATCTGTTCATGCTGCTGTCACCCCAGTCGCTGCCGTCCTCTGCGCCAATCGGAATAGCGTCCGTTGTGCAAAGAGCCGCGCCGGTTTCACCGTCAAATATCGTGTAGTACTCAGGGCCTATGTTCTTGCCCTTTCTTAAATAAGTCTGTGTATTATCCGCGTTTCTTATTTCCTCGGTATCGCCGGCTAAGGTTACATAATTGCCCTGTCCGTCAACAGCGCCGAGGCCTGTTATGGAGGCTATCTCCGATCTGCCGTCGCCGTCGAAGTCGTATACGAGGAACGGATTTTCATGCGCGCCGGAGCGAACGTGGGGACCCAAGTCGATTCTCCACATATACAAATGACCGTTCTCGTTCTGTGTCGGATCGGTATTGGACGGATCTATCTTATAGCCGTCTATATAGGTTCTTCCCGTTGTTCCGCTGCTTGCAGCGTCCTTTGAGTTTGTCGGATCCCACTTGAGTACGATTTCGTACTCGCCGTCGCCGTCAAGATCTCCGACAGAAGCATCGTTGGCGCCGCCTTCGGTGTTACTGTCCACTGTATAGTAATGACCGCCGTTGCTGTCGTCAGGTCTTTCAAGCGTAATATCCGTATACGTGAATGAGTTTTCCGGACTGGAGTTTTTGCCCACATGGTTCTCTCCGGGCGTGACAGGCGTCTCGCCGGAGGGATCCTCGCCCTTTTTCACAACAACATATGTATCTGCCGCGGTGCCTATCGTATCAGTATAGCAGGTCGCCGCGTGAATGTCGGTGGTGGTTAAAAGAGTGCCGTTTTTATAAATATCAAACGACTGGTTTGTAAGGCTTTCATCTCCGAGGAGTCTCCAGCTCAGATACACGCCGTTCGTGACCTTAGTCGCGATAAGACCTCGTCCGAGCTTCTCCATCTGACGCGCCGCCGTCTGATATGTCGGTGTTTTTGCGGTTGCCGCGCTTGCGGGTACGACGCCGGTAATTGCCGTGCATATCATAGCCGCGCTGACAGCCGCGCTGATTAGTCTTTTTTTCATATAATCATCTCTCTCCTTCCAAAAAAATCTAACCATATATATTATACATTATTATAAGGTTTTCGGCAATGAAAATGTTGTACAAAATAAACAAACCTCTTTTGTGCATTTTGCTACCGGCAGTTTACATAAAATCGACAATAACTTCATCTGTGGATAACTTATCCACCTTATCCACACAGTTATCCACGCAGAAGGTGGAAAATTTATGCAAGAATCAAGCGAAAATAAGGAGTTATCCATCAAGACGACAAAATGATCCACACCCTGCGGTATATTTACATAATTTTTAGCGTCACCCGTTTTTCGGGAATTTTACAAAAATTACGCCGCGCTTACAAAGCTTTCAAAAAAGCGCTTTCGGCGGCGATATATTTTCACAAGCGCGCAAAAATTTCGGTACACCCCTTGACAAATGTGTTGTTTTCGGATAAAATAGAAATATATGCTATTACAAATCGAAAGGATTGAAGCCGATGAACAATTCGGACAAAAAAATGGATAAGATCGTGGCTCTGTGCAAGGGCAGGGGATATATATACCCCGGCAGCGAGATCTACGGCGGGCTTGCCAATACATGGGACTACGGTCCTCTCGGCGTGGAATTTAAAAACAACGTCAAAAAGGCATGGTGGAAAAAATTCATTCAGGAATCAAAATACAATGTCGGTATAGACTGCGCAATACTTATGAATCCGCGTGTATGGGAGGCGTCGGGTCATGTGGGCGGATTTTCCGACCCGCTTATGGACTGCAAGGAATGTAAGTCGCGTCACAGAGCGGACAAGCTTATAGAGGATTTCGCTCACGAAAAGGGCGAGGATATAACGGTGGACGGCTGGAGCAAGGAAAAGATGCTTGCTTACATCAGCGACAATAATATCTGCTGTCCCGACTGCGGCAAGCATAACTTCACGGATATACGCGAGTTCAATCTTATGTTCAAGACATTCCAAGGCGTTACGGAGGATTCGTCCGCCGTGGTATATCTGCGTCCCGAAACCGCGCAGGGAATATTCGTAAACTTTAAAAGCGTTCAGAGGACTTCAAGAAAGAAGGTCCCCTTCGGTATAGGTCAGGTGGGAAAATCCTTCAGAAACGAGATCACGCCCGGCAACTTCACATTCAGAACAAGAGAATTTGAGCAGATGGAGCTTGAGTTTTTCTGCGAGCCCGGCACCGACCTTGAGTGGCACGCATACTGGAAAAAGTACTGTATGGACTTCCTTCTCAAGCTTGGCATAAAAGAGGAAAATCTGCGTTTTCGCGATCACTCGCCGGAGGAGCTGGCGTTTTATTCAAACGCCACCTCGGATATTGAGTTCGTGTTCCCGTTCGGTTGGGGAGAGCTTTGGGGCATAGCCGACAGAACCGATTATGACTTAAAGCAGCATCAGGAATACTCCGGCGAAAATATGGAGTATATAGATCCCGCCGACTCGAAAAAGAGATATATTCCCTATGTTATAGAGCCGTCGCTTGGCGCTGACAGAGTTGCGCTTGCATTTTTGGTGGAAGCGTATGACGAGGAGCAGCTTGACGGCGGGGATACAAGAGTCGTTCTGCATCTGCATCCGGCGCTTGCGCCCGTTAAGGCGTGTGTTCTGCCGCTTTCAAAGAAGCTTTCCGAGGGTGCGCAGGCTGTATATGACGAGCTTTGCAAAAAGTATAACGTTGAATACGATGACGCAGGCTCGATAGGCAAGCGTTACCGCCGTCAGGACGAGATAGGCACGCCCATATGCGTTACCTATGATTTTGATTCCGTTGAGGACGGCTCGGTGACCGTGCGCGACCGCGACACCATGGAGCAGACAAGAATAAAGATAGAAGATCTTGACGCGTATATCGCCGAAAAGATCGCGTTTTGACAGTGTATTGTAAAATAACCAAATGTTAAAAAAACAAAGGAGGATAAAACAATGGGACTTATTAAGGAATTTCGTGAATTTATAACGCGCGGCAACGTGCTTGATATGGCAGTCGGCGTTATTGTTGGCGGAGCGTTCAAGGGGATTGTTGATTCGCTTGTAAATGATATGCTTATGCCGCTTATCACCTCTATTACAGGCAAGGTAAGCGTTGCCGATCTGGCTGTTACTATCGGAAACACGCCGATCAATTACGGCAATTTCTTTCAGCAGATAATCAACTTCCTTATAATCGCCGCTACGATCTTCTGTATCGTTAAGGCTGCGAATACCGTTCAGGACAAGCTGTTAAAGAAGGAAGAGCCTGCGCCGGAAGAGCCTGCGGCTCCCACTCAGGAAGAGCTTTTGACCGAGATCAGAGATCTTTTGAAAAAATAAACAGATGTCTTGACACGGAATAAATTCCGTTACATATTTAAAAATACCGGTTACTTAAACAAAATAAAGCACAAAACGGAGCGCACCGCCAAAAAGGTACGGATCTTCGTTTTGTGCTTTTTCATTTAAAACACGGAGGTGCAAAGGACATGACATTAAACGGAGAACGCGTCGAATGGAGCGAGGGCATGACTGTCGGCGGACTGCTTCGTGCCGAAGGCTACGGAACAGACAGGGTCGCCGTTGAGAAAAACGGCAGCATAGTTCCCAGAGCTTCTTATGAGGCTGTAAGCGTTGAGGAAAACGACTCAATAGAGGTGGTGCGCTTTGTCGGAGGCGGCTGATATGGTAAGCAGGAAAGAAATGGACGCGGCGCTTATCAAACGTCACGGCAGAGATTTTTTTGAGCGGATGCGCTCGGCGTCAGTCGCCGTGGCGGGACTTGGAGGACTTGGGTCAAATACGGCTGTAATGCTTGCGCGCGCGGGCATCGGGCGGCTTCGGCTGATAGATTTTGACTCTGTGGATATAACCAATCTCAACCGCCAGTGCTACACCGCGGATGACATAGGCAGGAAAAAGACCGATGCTTTGTGCGCGCTGCTTTGGCGGATAAACCCGTATATATGCCTTGAACCTGTTTGTATAAAGGTGACGGCGGATAATATACGCGCTATTTTCGACGGCTTTGATATAACGGCGGAGGCCTTTGACAAGGCGGAGCAAAAAGCGATGCTGGTAAGCGGACTTATGGAAAATTTCCCCGCCATGAAGATAGTTTCAGGCTCCGGCATGGCGGGGTACGGCGACTGCAATCTTATAAAAACAGTAAGACGGTTTCCGAATCTGTACATTTGCGGGGACGGCGTTTCGGATGCGGAAGGCGGCGAGGCTCTCTCGGCGGCGCGGGTCGCCGTATGCGCGGGGCATCAGGCAAACAAGATAATACAAATTATAACGGATCCCGACCGTTAACACATAAAAAGGAGATAACAAGAATGGAAGATAAGCTTATAATAGGCGGACACGAGTTTACATCGAGGTTCATACTCGGATCGGGCAAGTTTTCGCTTGAAATGACGGATAAGGTCATAAAAAACGGCGGCGTCGAGATGGCTACGCTGGCGCTCAGGCGCGCAGTCAAGGGCGGCGAGTCCAATATCCTTGATTATATGCCGGAGGGCATAACGCTTCTGCCGAACACATCGGGCGCGAGAAACGCGGAGGAGGCTGTAAGGATAGCGCGTCTTGCAAGAGAAATAGGCTGCGGAGATTTTGTGAAGGTCGAGGTCGTGCATGAATCGAAGTACCTTCTGCCGGATAATTACGAAACGGTCCGCGCCACGGAAATGCTTGCAAAAGAAGGCTTTATCGTGATGCCCTATATGTACCCCGATCTGAACGCCGCGAGGGATATGGCAAACGCCGGCGCCGCGGCTGTAATGCCTCTCGGCTCGCCTATCGGAACGAACAAGGGACTGCTTACAAAGGATTTTATAAAGATACTTGTTGACGAGATAGATCTGCCCGTGATAGTGGACGCCGGTATAGGCAGACCGTCACAGGCGTGCGAGGCTATGGAGCTTGGATGCGCCGCCGTAATGGCAAACACCGCCATAGCCACGGCAGGCGACATCGGACTTATGGCGTCCGCGTTCAGGCTTGCCATAGAAGCCGGAAGAGCCGCTTATCTTGCGCGTCCCGGAAGAGTGCTTGAGCATAAGGCGGAGGCGTCAAGTCCGCTGACAGGCTTTCTGGCCGACTAAAGCGAACGGAGGAAATTGCTATGACTGATCATATGGAATATATGCCTGGTATGGAGAATATCGGCAGCGAGATAATGGATAAGGTTCTTGCCGATCTTAAGAGCTATGACTACAGCTCCTATACGGGCGCGGACGCGGCAAGGGCGCTTGAAAAAGAGAGCATTGACACGGAGGATTTCAAGGCGCTTCTGTCGCCTGCCGCCGAGCCGCTGCTTGAACGGATGGCACAGCGCGCAAAAAAGGAAACGGCAAAGCATTTCGGCAACGCGGTATGCCTGTTTACGCCTCTCTATATAGCAAACTACTGCGAAAACGAGTGCGTTTACTGCGGTTTTAACTGCAAAAACAAAATTCACAGGGCAAAGCTTACATCCGAGGAGATCGAAAACGAAATGAAAACCATCGCCGCGACCGGATTGAAGGAGATACTTCTGCTTACAGGCGAATCGAGGAAAATGTCGGACGTGGAGTATATAGGCGGCGCGGTCAAAACGGCGGCGAGGTATTTTTCTACCGTGGGCATAGAGATATACCCGCTAAACAGCGATGAGTACCGTTATCTGCATGATTGCGGGGCGGATTTTGTAAGCGTGTATCAGGAAACGTATGATACGGACGTGTATGAAAGGAAGCATCTGCGCGGACATAAAAGAGTGTATCCGTACCGGTTCAACGCGCAGGAAAGAGCCATTATGGGCGGAATGAGGGGCGTGGCATTCGGATCGCTTCTGGGGCTTGGGGATTTTCGGCGCGACGCTTACGCCGCCGGTATGCACGCATATTACATACAAAAAAAGTACCCCCGCGCGGAAATATCGTTTTCATTCCCAAGGATGCGCCCGTACATCAACAACGCAAAGAACAGTCCCAACGACGTGCATGAAACGCAGCTTTTGCAGATAATGACAGCGTACAGGATATTTATGCCCTACGCCGGCATCACTATATCCACGCGTGAAAGGGCCGGCTTCCGCGACAATGTTATCGGCATAGCCGCGACAAAGATTTCGTCGGGAGTAAGCGTCGGGGTCGGCGGTCATTCGGAGGAAAACAAGGGCGACGAGCAGTTCGAGATCTCCGATCCGCGCTCGACAGACGAGGTGAAGGCGGCTATAGCCGCAAGAGGTATGCAGCCCGTATTCACCGATTATATAAGAGTATGATAGCGGTAACGGCGCGGCGCATCGCCGGAGAAGATTTTTTGAAAAAGCTTGAGCGCGTGGCTTCTGCGCATCCGCGGGCGGTGATACTCCGCGAGAAGGATCTCGGCGAAACGGAGTATGCCGCTCTTTACGGGCAATGCGCGCTGATATGTGAAAAATACGGGGTGCCTCTGGCGGTGAACGGTTTCCGCGCTGTCGCCGAAAGGCTCGGAGCGGAAATGATACAGCTTTCATACAGGGATTTTGCGCTCGGCGGATATAAAATGCGAAATATATTAAAGGGAGTGTCGGTTCACAGCGCGGAGGAAGCGAAAGCGGCGGAAATGCTCGGCGCGGACAGTCTTATAGCCGGACATATATACAGGACTGACTGCAAAAAAGGACTTGCGGGACGCGGGATCGGATTTTTGAAGGAGGTCGTGAGGTCGGTGAGCATACCGGTGTATGCAATCGGCGGGATAGAAACGTCCGAACGGATAAAAGAAGTGACGGCAGCGGGTGCGGCGGACTACTGCGTGATGTCCTCGCTCTGGAAATGACAAAACAACCGTGACGGATAAGGGTCCGCCGCGGTTATTTTATGCTTTGCTATTCTATTCTTATGGCGCGAAGATCGCGGTAATTGTAGGACGCAAGCGGTCTGTCAAGCGCATCGTTTGTGTGCGCCGCCAAAAGTATCGTGCGCGCAGTGCCTGCGCCGCGGTCAACGACTATCGGCGAATGATCAAAGCGTCCCTCGTCCGAAAACCTCAGCTGTATTATATCCCCTTCCAGCACCTCGGAAAGAGGTATGACTCTCCCCTTCGGTCCGGCGCCGGTGTTGGTGACAAGGAATCGGAACAATTCATCAACTCCGGTCCATGCGGGAGCGCGGTCGTTAAGGCTTATGTAGTACCATCCAAGGGTCGGAGTATAATTCATCTCTCCGCTCCCCGCATACAGACACTGCGATGCAAAATTTGTGCAGTCGCCGCCTATGGCGGAAAAATCATAATATGCCGGATTCCTTCCAAACGCCCATTTTCGCGCATATGCGACAGCCTTTTCCCTGTCGTACATAAATATCACCCCCGATATATAATATGCGCTTCGCCGCCGGTTTGCCGGTAAATATATCACGGAGCTTACCCTTTCGCGAGGTACGGCTTCCGCCGCGCTGTAAAAAGGGTCTGATTTTCGGGGACCGCATAGTTATCCATACGGGGGTGTCTTTTACTTTTCTATAACACAGGTGACCATCTTTACGAACACCTCTTTAAGTCCGGGTATTTTCGCAAGCGGCGAAAACACGCTTCTCAACGGTGTATGCGTATAGTACACGGGCGTTATGCCAAGGCTTTTTAAAATGCCTTCAAATCTTTTTATACTCATTTTATTGATATAGGAAATATACTCATGTCCGTTCTCATCGGTTGAAAAGCGAAACCTTATCCTGTCCTCCCCGTCCGGAAGATCCTTGACAAGATCCTTGTACACTTCTATAAGCGTATCATCGGAGAAGAACAAATGCACCCACGGCATATTCACCGCGTCGCTCAAATGCGCCCCGAAGGGATGATCATACGGCGGGAAATTGGTGTATATCCTTCCGCCCGGCTTCAAAAGCCTAAGCGCTTCTTTAAGCGCCCCCTCCGGATCGGAAACGTGTTCCATAAAATCATTCATTATTATGGTATCAAAGGATGCGTCATCAAACGGAAGCTTCGTCGCGTCACCCAAAACAAATTCAAACTTATCGCTGTAGCCGAGCTTCCTCGCCAATGCCGCCGACTCCTCGGCATATGCGGGGATTATATCCACTCCGGTTACTTTTTCAGCTCCGAGGCTTGCGTAATAAAGCGACTTCCCTCCGGCGCCGCATCCCATATCAAGCACACGCTTACCCTTAAACATCTCGTCGGCAGTGTATTTTTTCAAATAAAACGCTATGGTGTTCTCGCCCTTTTCAAACTGCCACTCGGCATATGATTTGCTGCCGTCGTTTTGCAGATTGAACGGATGCACCTGCTTCGGGAAAAGAGGATTTATGGCTTCAAGTACCTTTCCTGCAAATTTCATAGTAATCTCCATTCCGCCGCCCTGCGCCGGCACAAATAGGAATTAAGCTCAATCTCTTGCCGCAGGGCAAGGAATGACAAGAGATTATCGCGCATACGCGAATTTGACCCCGCCGGAGGCTGATGCGAAAGAAGCTTTCACGTTATATTAGCCTCCGCGTCTGCTGTGTACAAAACAATAAAAGGCTGCTTCCTACGAAACAGCCTAATGGTGCGGATAACAGGACTTGAACCTGCACCTCGTGAAAGACATGAACCTGAATCATGCGCGTCTGCCAATTCCGCCATATCCGCATACGACTATTGTATTATACCACGCTTTTTCCGGTTTGTCAATACTTTTTTCGCACTATTTTTTTACGGCTTTTATGATTTCTCCCGATGCAAATTGTTGTGATCCGTATCTATCTTTTATCGTTATATTTCCGATCATATCCGCCGAATACTCCGTATTTTCCGCTTTTATCCGCAGATTTTCAAAGCGGAAGTCCGACAGCGCGTATTGTTCTTTATTTTCGCTTACGCAGAAAAAGGTATCACATTCGCAATTACAATTCCTCATTGTTATATTGCTACCGTATGATTTAGGCAATTCTTGCCGACCTTTCAAATTACAAAACTGCGTCCACGGGTTGATATTGATAAAATTCCCGATTGTACCTTTAACTTCATCAACCGTGATATACTCGTAACACTGCGGCGTATCGGGGCGGAATTTCAGCCGCAGGTCAGACAGCTATGGCAAAAGCCGTATTCGCAGTCCTCTAATGCGAATTTTGCAGATGAAGTCCCGCAGCCGTTGCGTTAGAACAGCTTGACAGATACACAAGGCGCGGACGCTGCCCGATATAACGCCGCCTTCTTCGATATACAGATTAACGCCTTGCCTGAAAAGCAACGCACCCGTCAATCGGCGTACTGTCGGGGAAAAATTCAATATCGTTCATTTTTATTGCCTTTCGTAACGTTATTCGGCAGAGTGACAGACAGCTTGCCGTCAGCGTATCGCGCCTTAATCTCGCCTCTGACGCTGTTAAAGCTACATTCAAATCCGTCAATAAAATCAGTGCAAGCCGGATTTACGGTTACCGTCTTGAATCCGTCATCGCTTTTTATCCCCGCGACCTCCGTGAAAAACCACTCCATAATAT
>CAZCZR010000066.1:0-9785 GCA_964503455.1 uncultured Lachnospiraceae bacterium
TTATGAATTTTTTACATATACGGATGAAAAAACTATTGACAACGGCAGTTTGATGTGCTATAATACATATATGTAAAGAAAAAGACCTTTACAAAGGCGGTGACCTTTACAGAGGAGGATTGCCTGTGAGCAAGGATTTAAGCATGGCGGTGCTGCTGGATTTATACGGCAGCCTTCTGACAGAAAAGCAATTAGATGCGCTTGACCTTTATTATAATCAGGATTTTTCTCTGTCGGAGATAGCCGAAAATGATGATATATCACGTCAGGGTGTGCGCGATGCAATAAAGCGCGGCGAAAAGCAGCTTATTCAGCTTGAGGAAAAGCTCGGCTTAAAGCGCATACAAGACGGTCTTGACAAGATATGCGAAGCCGCGGACAGGCTTGCGGTATCGGATATAAGCGGTGAAGCAAAAAAACTGGCGCTTGATATAAAAAGCACAGCATCAAAGCTTCGCGCGGACTGATATTTTTGACGAAAGGAGTATGACGTATGGCATTTGAAAGTCTGGGCGATAAGCTTCAGGGAGTGTTTAAAAAGCTCAGAGGCAAGGGGAAGCTTACCGAAAAAGACATAAAAGACGCTATGCGCGAAGTCAAGCTTGCGCTTCTGGAGGCTGACGTCAACTTCAAGGTAGTCAAGGATTTTGTGGCATCCATATCCGAAAAGGCGCTCGGAGCCGAGATAATGGAATCGCTTACCCCGGGGCAGCAGATCGTAAAGATCGTTAACGATGAGCTAACAGAGCTTATGGGCGGCGAGTACAAGCAGATAGAATTTGCGAAACAGCCCCCAACGGTGATAATGCTGTGCGGTCTGCAGGGAGCAGGAAAAACAACGGCGGCGGGCAAGCTTTCGGTATTTCTGAAAAAGACCATGGACAAACGTCCGCTTATGGCGGCGTGTGATATATACCGTCCGGCTGCCATAAAGCAGCTGCAGGTGCTTGGCGAGCAGACAAAGACGCCGGTATTCTCACTTGGTTCGGACGCAAGTCCGGTTGAGATAGCAAGACAGGCTGTCGAACACGCGGCAAAGCACGGCAATGATCCGGTGATACTTGATACGGCGGGACGTCTGCATATAGACGAGCAGCTCATGGAAGAGCTGAAGAATATAAAATCGGCTGTAAATCCGAACGAGATATTTCTTGTTGTGGACGCGATGACAGGTCAGGATGCCGTAAACGTTGCAAAGACTTTTAATGAAACGCTGGATATTTCGGGCGTGATACTTTCAAAGCTTGATGGCGATACCAGAGGCGGAGCGGCGCTGTCTGTAAGACATATTACCGGCAAGCCGATAAAATTCGCGTCTGTGGGAGAGAAGCTTTCGGATCTTGAAGCGTTCCATCCGGACAGAATGGCGTCGAGGATACTCGGCATGGGCGACGTGCTCACCCTTATCGACAGAGCGCAGGAGGCGATCGACGATAAAAAGGCGGCGGAGCTTGAGGCGAAGATACGTAAGCAGCAGTTTGATCTTGAGGACTTCTTGGAACAGCTCAAACAGATAAAGAAGATGGGTTCTTTTTCGCAGATACTCGGTATGCTGCCGGGCATGGATAAGAAGATGCTTGATCAGGTTGACACGCCGGAAAATGAGAAACGTATGGTGCATCTTGAGGCGATAATACAGTCAATGACGCCTGAAGAAAGACGCAAACCGTCCGTAATAGGCGCGCAGCGCAAGATAAGAATAGCAAAGGGCAGCGGAACACGGGTCCAGGATGTGAATCAGCTTCTCGGGCAGTTTTCCCAGATGCAGAAGATGATGAAGCAGTTTTCATCGCCCAAACAGCAAAAAATGCTCAAACGGCTGAGAAAAATGAAATAACACAGTTATAAACGGCGGACAAGCCTTTATATATAAAATATGCATAAAAAATTTCGGAGGTGAATTGAAATGGCAGTAAAAATCAGATTAAGAAGAATGGGTGCTAAGAAGGCTCCTTTTTATAGAGTCGTTGTGGCTGACTCGAGATACCCCAGAAACGGAAGATTTATTGAGGAAATTGGCACATACAACCCGTTGACTGATCCGGCTACGGTCAATATTGACGCTGAAGCGGCAAAGAAATGGATTAGCAACGGCGCTCAACCCACGGACACTGTTAAGGCTCTATTAAAGAAGTCTAACATCCTGTAAGTCGGAGGACATTATGGAAGAAGTATTGGAACTCATAGCAAAGACCTTGGTTGACGAACCTGACAAGGTTGAGGTCAGACAGGTTGACGGAGAACAATCCGTTATACTCGAATTGCGTGTGGCGGAAAGTGATATGGGCAAGGTCATAGGCAAGCAGGGCAGAATAGCAAAGGCTATACGCACTGTTGTCAAAGCAGCCGCAAGCCGTGAAAATAAGCGTGTTGTGGTTGAGATCTTGCAGTAAATGTTACGGGGACTGTTACTACGTGTAGCAGTCTCTTTTCACTATTGGCATCTTAGGAAAGGTTACGGTTGTAATTATGGATATGCTTGAGGTTGGAAAAATAGTAAATACCCACGGCTTGCGCGGCGAAGTAAAGGTTGTGGCGTGGACGGATTCTCCCGAAGTTTTTGAAGATCTTGAAGAGGTGTACGCCGAAAGAAGAGGCGAAAAGACCAAGCTGACGCTTCGCGGCATAAAATACCAGAAGAACAATATAATAGCAAAGTTTTCGGAGATAGATTCAATAGAGGACGCGGAAAAGTATAAAAACGCGGTGCTTTTTGCCAAACGCGAGGCTTTGGGCGAGCTGCCGGAGGGCGTATATTATATAAAGGATCTGATAGGACTTAAAGCGGTTTCTGACGAGGGAGAAACTCTCGGATATGTAAAGGACGTGTTTTCAACAGGCAGCAATGATGTATATGTTGTGGAGCGCACTGGGAAAAGAGATCTGCTTTTGCCTGTAATAGACGAAGTGATTTTAAATGTTGATATACCCGGAGGGACGGTCGCGGTGCATATGCTGGAAGGGCTTGACGAGCTATGATGAAATTTGACGTGCTGACACTGTTCCCCGATATGTTTGAAGCGGTTCTGGGTGACAGTATCATCGGCAGAGCGCGGGACAAGGGACTTTTGCGGCTGAGGTTTACAGATATACGCGACTATTCCGGCAACAAGCACCGTCAGGTTGACGATTACCCTTACAGCGGAGGCGGCGGTATGCTTATGAAGCCGGAGCCTGTGTATAACGCCTACAAAAGCATCACCGAAGGACTTGATTACAAACCTCTTACGATATATATGTCGCCGCAGGGAAGAGTGTTCAACCAGAATATTGCAAAGGAGCTTTTGCAGGTGCCGAACGAGCATATCGTGCTGCTTTGCGGACATTATGAGGGGATTGACCAAAGAGTTCTTGACGAGATAGCGGATATGGAGCTTTCTATAGGCGATTTCGTGCTTACGGGCGGTGAGATACCTGCCATGGCTGTAATAGACACTGTGTCGCGTCTGATACCCGGCGTACTCGCATCGGAGGGAGCGTACCAAAACGAGTCCCATTACAGCGGACTTTTGGAATACCCGCAGTACACGCGTCCGGCTGAGTTTCACGGTGTAGGCATACCCGATATACTTTTATCCGGACATCATGCCAATATAGAAAAATGGAAGCGGCATGAAGCGCTGAAAAACACCCTTAAAAAGCGCCCCGATATGCTCAAAAGTGCAGAACTTACGGAAGATGACATAAAATATCTGACAGAACTCAAAAACAACGGACAGGATCTTTAATTTTGTCGCAATTTTGCCATGTTTAAACAGAAAAACCGCTTGACACGGACAGAAAAATATAGTATAATTATATTAATAAGAACTCCAAGAGGGAGTAGTCGGCGTAGAAATATGCGGCAATATCGACATAATGGCGAAAACGCCCGGTATTGCCTTAAATGATGAGACTCACGGACAGAAGAAAAAACTGTCTGCGGGTCTGTTTTATTTTATGACTTGAAATACAGGAGGGAAAGTATGGGATTAGCGGAATTATTTATATTGGCTGTGGGACTGTCGATGGATGCGTTTGCAGTGTCGATATGCAAGGGATTGTCACTGGGGAAGATAAAATTCAAGCATATGGTAACGGCGGGACTGTGGTTCGGCGGGTTTCAGGCGCTTATGCCGCTTATAGGCTATCTGCTTGGCAGCCGGTTCGCGTCTTTGGTTACTAAATACGATCACTGGATAGCATTTGTACTGCTCGTTCTTATAGGCGGCAATATGATAAAAGAGGCTGTGTCCGGCGATGAGGAGAGCCTTGACGCTTCTATGGATGTAAAAACAATGTTCCTGCTTGCGGTTGCGACAAGCATAGACGCGCTTGCCGTTGGAGTTACATTTGCTTTTCTTTACGTTGCGATAGTGCCCGCGGTTATGCTTATAGGCGTTACCACCTTCGTATTTTCGGGCGCGGGAGTGAAGATCGGCAGTATTTTCGGCTCAAAATACAAGTCCAAGGCAGAGCTTTGCGGAGGTATAGTGCTTGTGATTTTGGGAGTGAAGATACTTTTGGAGGGAGTAGGGATCATTTAAACCATGTTAATATTTGCACGTTTTTCAATGTATTATATTAAAATATCAATTGAAAACGAGGTAAAACTGTGATATAATGAACCTGTAAAAAGAAAATAACGGAAATATACTGGGGAGAAGAACAAGAAAGGGTCATTTCAAATTAACCGGGAGAAAATGAATAAGAAAACATTCAGACAGTATGAGTCGTTTTACATCGACCATATATGCAACGGTAAGCATGATATGCCGGTACAGCATTACCATGACTCATATGAGATATATTTGCAGATGGCGGGAGAAAGATACGTATTTTTGGATAATATATGTCACATTCTCAAACAAGGAGATATTGCCGTGTTTAAGCCGTTTGATCTTCATTATGCGAAAAGCTTTGACGTAGAGCATTACGAGAGGTATGTTATCAACTGCCGGCCGGAGGAACTGTCGGTGCTTTTGCCGGAAAATGAGATAAAGAGTATTTCCGAGATGGATTCATGTATACTTCATCCCAGTGACGAGGAGTACGATCTGCTTCTGAACTGTTTCCGCACGGCTGACGCGTTTTACAAAATGCACACGCCCATGCGCGCAAAGCTTGTGCAGGCATCGGTGTTTCAGATACTTTCCGTTGTGAGCCGTCTTGTGAACGACGCAAACAAGGTAAATGCTGAAGGTATGCCGCCTGTTATTGCGTCCATACTTGAATATATAAACGCAAATTACAATGAGCATATAACGCTTGATATGCTTTCAAAGAGAGTATATATGAGCAAGCAGCATATATGCAGGCTGTTTCATGCTTCAACGGGAGCCACGTTTTTGGAGTATTTGCAGAATGTGCGTCTTACAAAGGTGCATAGGATGCTTTATGAAACCGATATGCCGCTGCACGAGATTGCCGAGAGGACCGGCTTTTCCTCAACGGCGGCGATGACAAGGACTTTTAAAAGTATTTACAATATATCACCGAGAGATTTTCGGAAAAATAAAAAGGAGAGTAAGACATGGCTGAATTGAAAGACAAAGTAGTGGTTATAACCGGCGGAGCGGGTGTGCTTTGCTCGGCAATGGCGAGAGATCTTGCCGCACGCGGAGCGAAAGTCGCTCTTTTGGGAAGAACAGGGAAAAAGGTAGTCGCTTTGGCGGAGGAGCTTAAAGCAAAGGGGCAAGACGCTATAGGCATCGAGTGCAACGTTTTAGACGTTGACAGTATCAAAAAGGCTCATAAAGAGGTGCTTGCGGTGTACGGTAAATGCGACGTGCTTATAAACGGCGCCGGAGGAAACAGTCCCGAAGCCTGCACGACTAACGAAGCATACGCTCCCGGTGATATTGAAAATGAGGACATCAAGTCATTTTTTGACCTTACAAAGAAAGGCTTTGACAGCGTATTCGGCTTGAACCTGACGGGAACGGTGCTGCCGACGCAGGAATTTGCTCTCGATATGCTTGAAGGTGGCGGCAATATCCTGAATATATCCTCCATGAGCGCGTATTCGCCGTTGACAAAGGTTCCGGCGTATTCGGCAGCGAAGGCGGGTATATCAAATCTGACAAGCTGGCTTGCGGTCCATTTTGCGGATTCGGGAATAAGAGTAAACGCTATAGCGCCGGGCTTCTTCCTTACAGAGCAGAACAGGACTTTGCTTACAAATCCCGACGGCTCGCTTACGCCCAGAGCCGTTAAGGTAATGAACAAAACGCCCATGAACCGTTTCGGCAAACCTGAGGAGCTTCTCGGCGCTGTGCGTTTTCTTATAGACGATGACGAGGCGGGATTTATAACGGGAATAACAATGCCAATTGACGGCGGCTTTATGGCATACAGCGGTGTCTGAGTTAAGCATTGGCGGAGGCTCAACGAAAGGAATATTCACGTTAGCCTCCGGCAGGATTAAATTCGCGCGTGCGATTTTTTTGCTCGACTGTGTCTTGAAAACGCATATGCGCAATAATAATCTCTTATCATTTCTTGCCCTGCGGTAAGAGATTAAATTGAGTATCTATTTGTGTCGGCGCAGGGCGGGGGAATGGAGATTATTATGAAAATGTCATTCAGATGGTACGGTGAAGGCTTTGATTCGATAACGCTTGATCAGATACGTCAAATAGGCTATGTAAAGGGTGTTATAACAACGCTTTACGCAAAGCAGGCAGGCGAACTTTGGACACGCGATGAGATACACGCAATGAAGGCGGGAGTTGAAGCAAAGGGACTGGAGCTTGCAGGCATAGAGAGCGTCAATATCCATGACGAGATCAAGATAGGCGGACCCAAGCGGGATAAGTACATAAAGACATATATCGAAACCCTTGAAAATTTAGGCGAGGAGGGGATCGATCTTGTATGTTACAACTTTATGCCGGTGTTCGATTGGACAAGAAGCGATCTCGCCAAGCCGCGAGAGGACGGCGCTACGGTTCTGGCATACAATCAGAATGAAGTGGATAAGATTGATCCGGCAACTGTCTTTGATCATATGGAGGAGATGTCGAACGGTTTTGTTCTGCCGGGCTGGGAGCCTGAAAGAATGGCAAAGATCAAGCAGCTTTTTGAGATGTACAAGGATGTTGACGATGAGAAGCTGTTTGAAAATCTTGTATACTTCTTAAAAGCAATCATGCCGACGTGCGAAAAGTACGGCATAAAAATGGCTATTCACCCTGACGATCCGGCATGGCCCGTGTTCGGACTTCCGAGGATCATCACAAATAAGGCGAATCTTGTGCGTATGATTGAGGCGGTGCCGAACGTGTATAACGGTGTGACGCTTTGCACAGGTTCGCTCGGATCAAATCCTGATAACGACATTGTCGATATTATACACGCGCTTAAGGGAAGGATCCATTTTGCGCATATAAGAAATATCAGGCATACGGCGCCCGGAGTATTTGAGGAGGCGTGTCACCTCTCATCGGACGGCTCGCTGGATATGTATGCTATAGTGAAGGCGCTTTATGACGACGGCTTTGACGGGGTAATACGTCCTGATCATGGAAGAAATCTCTGGGGAGAGAAGTCCATGCCGGGGTACGGTCTTTATGACAGAGCCCTCGGCGCGGCGTATCTGTGCGGACTTTGGGAGTCGGTAAGCAAGAAAGCGTAAGCAAATTTAAGACTGCCGTAAAAATAGCCTTTTGAAAAAGGTTTCACAAAAAATCCCTTAAAACAGCGATTATTCGGCTGATTTAAGGGATTTTATATATGTTGTCAGTGGCGTTTTTGTGTGCGGATTTTATTACAAATCAGCGGTAGAATTTTCCGCCGGTGCCTGTTATGCTCCAGCCTCCGCTGCCGCGTACACCGCTGTATGTAAGCGTCATGGAATTACCCGAAAAAGTAATAACGCCCGTGCCGCTGTAGCCGAAGCTGTCGGTAAAATCGAATGTACCCGTACCGTTTACAAGATGTACATTGTACACCTCGGCTGTAGCGATCCTTGTTGCCTTGGCATTGACACATTCTATATAAAGATCTATAATGTTCCCTGACTGTGCCGTAACTTCAACAATAGTACCCGGATATTCCGTATGTTGCCATATACCCGTCAGATTTCCGATATACTGTTCCACCGGCTGCGCCTCGGCTCTTATATGCAGACCATCCACCCATAATTTCAGTGCGCGTTCTTCCGAAACCCAGTTGCACTCGCCGAACATAGTAAGCGATTCGAGCGGTATCATCGTATACCCGTTGATCGCATATGAAGGTATCTGAATACCGTCGGCGAATACTTTTATGTCGGTTGCAAGTATATCGGTAAACTTTGTACCTGCGGCGGCTGTTTTGGCGAATGTCATTTCATTTGGCTGAGTATATGAGTTTCGCTCTATGTACAATGCGCGTGAATTTTGATCCCATATAACATCAAACCCGAAATTGGCAAGATCCTCGGCTACTATAACGGATGTGCCGTTTGCGGCGTATGACGGAATGGCGTAATGATTAATATACGACACAATATCCGTGTTGTACGCTGCGCCTATAATATCTCCGATCTTTACAGCACCCGCTGCCGGCGCAAGCACACCCAATACAAGCGCGGCACTTAGTAAATATGATATTCCTTTTTTCATAGATGAGTCCTCCTCGTATAATATATTTATGAATAAAATATTCATATAAATTTAAAATCAATTGATAAGAAATTTTAGGGCGTGCAAAGTTTTTTCTGTAAATTAAGTTTCTGCGTCGGAATGGTGTTTTTTGGGGCAGAGCTTTTAGTTCCGCCCCTAACTGCAATATATCATAGAATTGACGGCATCGGTGTCAGAACATCACGGTTTTTCTCCCGCCGTTTCATTGCGGGGATATATCGTTTTAAGATCATTGGCAAAGGCTTTTGTTATTTTTTTCTCCTTAAATTATTTATTCATCGGAACCATACCCGAAAGAGTGTTCCAGATAAACAGCTTTCCTCCGGAGGGAACGTCAAAGGAGTGTGAGCCGTTTGCTTCAAACGTTATTTCCTGCATAGTAACATTCGTCAGAGCGCCGTCCGCGTCATACGCGGCAATAATTACCGCCGCCGTCCGCTCCGTGCCGGCGGTGTTTGTAATCGTACCGTCTGTTACCGTAAAGCACGGCTCGGGCGCGGTTGTTGGTTTTGCCGAGGGTTCCGCGCTCGGAGAGGTTGAAGGCTCCGGCACGGAAGTAGGCGTTTCACTGCTCTCGATCGTGTATGGAATGTTTTCACTGCCGATTCCGGAGGAAAACACGGCACTGTCCGCCAAATAAAAAGCGGGACGCACGCCGTAGTATCCGGAATAAGCAGTGTCGTAGATGACATAGCCCGACGAGCGGACGTAGCGGACGTAGTCGTTGCTGCTGTAGGCGTTAGGCGAGCGGAGCCAATAATACCATTTATTTTCGGTTTCTAAGTAGCCGTCATGTTGATATTCAGAATTGGCGACGCACTGCTCCGTCGGCTCGCCTATGTAATAATCCTCGCCTAAAATGTCCGAGTTGTTGTATACGGCGTTTACCTGCTTTACATCGAGCAGAAAGAATTTATCCGTTATATTTTCCGCGTAGCAGTCGTCGTAGTTTTGTACTACGTCCGCTATGTCAGAATTATAATAATGATACGTTGCCGCTCCGGTCGTGTCAAGCTCGCTGTCATACGTCGATAATATTGATTTTTGTGCTACCTCCTTAACCGCGTTCAGCTCGCCCGTCGTGAAATTCGTCATAAAACCCGCTTCTTGGTCATACGCGTTAAAAAATACTTTGCTTTCAGTAGGAGGATTGCCGCAGAGCCATTCCACATTCCCCGC
>CAZCZR010000067.1:0-9764 GCA_964503455.1 uncultured Lachnospiraceae bacterium
CGGTTTGTCCATTCTGAAGCTTTTTTCCTATCCCCTAAAAAGGGGATGTTAAAAAGCTCCGGATCGCAAAAAGGCGGAAATATATAGAATGAGCAATAAGTAAATATCCAGCAGATAAATAAATCGGTAGAAAAATGGAGCTGTTTAAAAATGACCTTTTAAACAGCCCCTGAGGCGGACGGCTTTATGTATGCAGTGCGCGGGTATAGGTTTCGACAGCGTCGCCGAAATGCGCCGGCGGGATCTTTTCGGCTATAAGCATATCCAAAAATTTTCTCGCGTCGCCGAGGCGGTAAAACACATCCGGAACATATTTTGCGTCCACCTCTATGCCGCAGGGGAGAGGCGAGCGCTTTTTTATAAATATGCCGTATTTTTTTAAGTCGCAGTATTCCTTGCGTATATCCGATTCGGTCAGGTAATAGTCGATCACGCACGGCGCGCCGGTATCCCTTTCGGCGGCGGTGCCGTAATGTATCACGAGCATAAGATCATATCCTTTCTTGCTTGATGGGCAGTTTATATTATATGCGGCAAAAAAGGATTTAAGAACTGTTTTGTTTTTACGGATTTAAAAGGATATTCAAATACCTGCACATTGTTTCGGCGGACACGCTGAAATCCGAGTTGACCCACCACTTGATAAGGCTTGTCACCGCGCCGGAATAGTACACTGCCATGACCTCCGGCTCCAGCGGCAGGCGCACCTGCATTTTCGCGCTGTGACTGAAGCTTGTAAGAAGATGATCGTGCATATACTTGAGCAGATAGTTTTCAAAATAGGCGTTTTTTTGAAACAGCGCTTTGCACGTCTGCTTTTCTTTCTCGATATAAGTAAGCATATTGTAGGCTATCTCCAGGTAATAGTGCTTGTATTCATCCGGAGATATGCTTTCCGGCACAGGCATATCCAGGGGCTTGAAAAATTCGCGGGCGCTTTCTTCAAATAAAGCGTACTTATCCTCGTAATGAGAGTAAAATGTCGCGCGGTTTACCAAGGCGCGGTTGCATATATCTATGACGGATATTTTGTCCAGAGGCTTTTCTTTTATAAGCTCCGACATGGCTTTTTTCAGAGCGTTGCGCGTCTTTATGACTCTGAGATCCGAATTGTTCATTCTTGCGTTCCTCCTATTGTAGTATATGTAACAGTATATACCATATTTATACAGGTGTCAATTATTAAAACGGGAAAAGTGTATGTTAAAAGACAATTTCACGATAAATGTCTATTAAAATGCAATTGTGTCAAATTGATTGTTGAAATTATAAAGGCAGCGCACTATAATATAAAATACAGATGTATTAATATACTGTAAAAGTCTATTTGGAACAGGCGGGTGCAAATGGATAAGATAACGGAAAAAATCCTGCACGCGAAGGTGCTGATAGTGGCTGTATTTCTGATTCTTACGGCCGTATCGCTTATCGCGTCGCAGCTTGTGGAGGTCAACTACAACATAATGGACTATCTGCCGGACGACGCGCCCTCAACGGTGGCGCTTGATATTATGGACGAGCAGTATCAAAAGGGCACGCCCAACGCGAGAGTAATGCTGCGGGACACGGCAATACCGGAGGTCTTGGAATACAAAAAAAGGATCGCGGCGGTAAAAGGCGTCGAGGAGGTCACATGGCTTGACGACGAGGAGAACATATATCAGCCTATTGAGTTTATGGACCGCGACACTGTGAAAACGTATTATATCGGCAGCAACGCCCTTTTAACGGTGACCCTTGACGAGGATATAAAAGCCGACGCGCTTGACGCCATAAAGGAGATATGCGGCGACAAGGGAGCGTATTCGGGTACGGCGGTAGAGGCTGTGGCGGCGCAGCAGGAAACCACGAAGGAAATAAGCAAGATCATAAAGATAGTCGTTGTGATAATCCTTGTAATACTGCTTCTGACAACGGGATCGTGGCTGGAGCCGGTGCTGTTTCTGGTAACGATAGGAGTTGCCATAGCGCTGAATAAAGGCACAAACCTGTTTTTGGGCGAAATATCGTTTGTCACGAACGCGGCGGGCAGCGTGCTGCAGCTGGCGGTGTCGATGGACTATTCGATTTTTTTACTTAACAGCTTCGAAAAATTCCGCCGTGAATATCCGAACGATCCGCGTATGGCAATGGCGTGCGCCGTGAAGAAATCCGTCGGAAGCATAATGTCGTCCGGACTCACTACGGTGACAGGCTTCGCCGCGCTTATACTGATGCGCTTCAAGATAGGCCCCGATATGGGAATAGTTATGGTAAAGTCTATAGTGCTGTCGCTTATATCGGTGCTTATGTTTATGCCGTCGCTTGTACTTTGCACATACAAGCTGATCGACAAGACAAAGCATAAAATGCTGTTCGGCTCCTTCGACAGGATAACGAAGGCGGTCATAAAAATGCGCGTTCCGGTGCTGGTGATATTTGCGGTTATAACCGTGCCGTGCATTTTCGCTCAGCGGGCGAATACCTTTACATACGGCTCAAACGGCATATATGCCGAGGGTACGAGGGTAGGCGATGATGTGGCGGAGATAGAGAGCATTTTCGGGAAATCAAACCTTGTGGTGCTTATGGTGCCGAGGGATACGATGTCGGAGGAAAAAGCGCTTGCCCAAGAGCTTAAGGCCATGGAGGGGATAACCTCCGTGGTGACGTATTCGGAAACGGTCGGCGCGTCGATACCGTCCGAATTTGTGCCGAAGGATCAGCTTTCGCAGCTCATATCGCGCGATTATTCGCGTTATGTCATAACCATCGACTATCCCGCCGAGGGCGAGGCGACGTTTGCCAAGGTGGACGAAATAAAGGCGGCAGCGCAAAGACACTACCCCGACAAGTACAAAATAGTCGGCAACAGCGTCAGCTCATACGATCTGAAAGACGTTGTGACGGCGGACAGCGTGAAGGTAAATCTTGTGTCTGTGCTTGCGATAGCGCTGATACTGTTTGTGAATTTCAAATCGCTGTCGCTGCCGGTCATACTTTTGGCGGTTATAGAATCGTCTATATGGATAAATCTGTCGGTGCCGTATTTTACGGATCTGACGCTGTTTTATATAGGCTACCTTATAATAAGCTCAATACAGCTCGGCGCCACGGTGGACTACGCAATATTGTTCGCGGACGAATACAAGCTGAACCGTCAAAGGTACGGCAAGAGAGAAGCTGTGGAGAAAACGCTCTCGTCAACGCTTCTGTCGATACTTACCTCCGGCGGAATACTTGCCGTCAGCGGCTTCACGCTCGGCGCGTTTTCCACAAACGGACTTATATCGCAGCTCGGCGTGCTTATAGGCAGGGGCGCGCTTCTGTCCATGGTGCTTGTAATATTTGTCCTGCCCGCTATCATTTACACGGCGGACGGCATTATAAAGAAAACAACGCTTAAGGCGAATTTTAAATAGAATAAGGTTAAACAAAAAAATTCAGACGGCAAAGCCTTGGGCTAAAAATTTCAGACGGGAGATGTTTGTATATGAAAAAGAAGCTGCTTGTTATAGCTCTGGCGGCAGCGCAGCTTATGTCGTGCGCGGTATACGCGGCGCCGTATGACAAAGAGGAGGTGGTCTATGTAACGCTTTCCTCATCGGGCGCGCGGGAGAAGCTGATAGTGGTCAATTCCGTAAAGACAAACGGCGCGGCGAGTATAACGGATTACGGCAATTACAAAAATATAAAGAACCTCTCATCAACCAAGTCGCCGGACGTCAGCGGGAATACCATAACGTGGGACACGGAAGGGATCGACGAATTTTATTATCAGGGAGAGAAGGAGTCGGGAGAGCTGCCGTGGAATATAAGCATAAGGTATACGCTTGACGGGAAGCCGCTTTCGGGCGAGGAGCTTATAGGCAAAAGCGGCAAGGCTTCGATAGAGATTGACGCGCAGCTTAACGATAAGGCCGATTCCTACTACACGGATAACTATATGGCGCAGCTGTCGTTTACGCTTGATTCGGAGAAATGCTCCGGCATTGTTTGCGACGACGCGACTATAGCCACGGTCGGCTCGGAAAAGCAGCTGACGATAATGATACTTCCCAAAAGCTCCAAAACTATAAAGGTCGCATTTGACACTAAGGATTTTGAAATGGACGGGATGACAATTGCCATGCTGAAGCTGTCGGACGGCATTTTCGGAAGCACAGTCGATACGGCGTCGGCGGCGATGTCGGAGGTCACGGACGGGATCTCGGCGCTTCTTGACGGCAGCGGTCAGCTTAAAAACGGAGCGGAGGACCTTGCGGACGGAGTGGCGCTTTTGAATACCGGCGCGCAGGGGATAAAGAACTCGCTTCCGGCGTTTCGGTCGGGAATGGAGGAGATCGGCGCGGGCGCGGACAGCCTTGACGGAGGCTTGTCAAAGCTTGTGAGCGGATCATCGGAAGTAAGGTCGGGGCTTTCGGAGCTTGATTCAAGGTCGTCGGAGCTTGCGTCGGGAATAAGCGCCATCGAAGGCGGACTGTCACAGATGACAAAAAACAAACGAAAGGTACAGTCCGGACTTTCGGAGCTTAAAAAAAGCAAGTCCGCGCTGAATGAGCTGACCTCGGCGGGCGATGAGCTGAACAGCGGCTATGCCGCGCTGCATGACGGCATAGCGGAGATCGCGGACAAAAAAGAGGAGATACAGTCCGGACTTTCGGAGCTTCACAATTCAAGCACCGACATATCGGCGATCTCGTCGGGACTCGATTCGCTGGATTCGGGACTTGAGAGCATATACTCCGCCATGGCGCAGCAGGAAAAGCTGCTCACGGCGCTTTACGGCATGGCGGCGCAGAATCCCGCGCTTGCGGAAATGGCGCAGTATCTGGCGCAGGCAAATTACATAGCGGGCAGCGTTAAAAGCGGCGCGGCTTCGGCAATGAGCGGTGTGACACAGCTTTCGGACGGGGTGTCGCAGGCGCAGGACGGCATAAATACGCTTTACTCCGCTGCCGACACATTCGGGAACGCGGCTCTTGCGATGACAGACGGCGCGCAGCAGCTTGAGGACGCTTCGGATCAGCTGAACAGCGGTCTTTCGGAGTATACGGACGGCGCCGGATCCGCAGGGGAGCTTTACTCGTCGGCGGAGCAGTTCGGCAATTCGGCGCTCGCGCTTATACAGGGAGCGGAGAAGCTTCAGGGCGGAGCGAAGCAGCTTCGAGAAGGCTTCGGCGCGTATTCCGACGGCGTGGGAACGCTGGCGTCGGAGTATATGACTCTTGACAACGGCATATTCTCCGCCCACGAGGGCGCGTCGGCTCTTAAATACGGAGCGTTAAACGCCGTATCGGGCGCCGACAGCCTGACAAGCGTGACGGAGGAGCTTGCGGAGAATATAGATAAGCTTGATAACAGTACGCAAGGACTTCCATCAAGCGTGTCGCAGCTTTCGGACGGAGTAGATACGCTGTATGACGGTGTGTCGGGAGTTGACATAGCCTCGATGATAGCGGCGGGCAGCAATGCAAAGGCGGTATCATTCGCCGCCCCGAACACGGCAAAGCCGGAAAGGGTGCAGTTTCTGGAAAAGACCCCCGATCTGCATATAGAGGATGCGGAAAAGGATGCGGAGGAACAGCCTAAAAAGGGATTTTTCCAAAAGCTTGCGGATCTGTTCAGGAAGAAATAATCGCATGGATAACGTGAAAAATAAGCGTCGCATCTCACCTCCTTTCGGGACTTGGAGTATACACATACGCCGTCGCCCCTCAAGAAGGCAATCTGCTTGCTTCTTTTCCGCGTTACTGATTTAAGCCGCCAAAGGCGGCATGGGAGGTTAAGATGAACATAAAAAGATCAATATGCGCGGTTCTGGCGGCTGCGGCGGTACTGGGTGCGGCGTCGTGCAAAAAGGATGATGAAAACACATCGGAGGCGCAGCCGTCGCCGGAGCAGGCGGCTTCAGAAACGGTATATTCCGGCGTGCTGGAAGCGGCGTCCTCCGCCGGAGTATACGCGGACGCGACCGGTCAGATACTTACCTGCACAGCGGATGAGGGCAGCTATGTAAGCGCCGGTCAGGTGCTTTACACTCTCGACGGGAACGGCATAGAAGATGATATAGCCACCGCAAGCCGTTCTTTGGAAAAAGCGAAGATCACTCTTTCCACGGCGCAGAAAAACGTTGACGACCTAAAGGTATACGCTCCCGCAAGCGGCATATTAAAGGATTTTACCCTGAAAACAGGCGAGAGGGTCAACACGCAGACCATAGGCATAATAGCGGACGAGTCGCGCTACGTCGCGAGGGTGCCCTTCACCTCGGATCAGCTTGCGAGCATAAGCACCGGCGCGGCGGCAACGGTGATATGCGATGATATGATGAGCAGCATGAACGGCAGGGTTACAAGGATATATGCCGAGAGAAACACCTCCGTCATGGGCGCGGACCTTTATGATGTGGAGATCACGGGCGCAAATTCGGGCGGCCTGCCGGAGGGCATGGCGGTGTCAGCCGAAATAAACGGCGAACAGTCGCCCCTGCCGGGATATATTGACGAGGCGTCCTCGGCGGCGCTGGTGAGCCGCGGCAGCGGAAACGCGAAAGCCGTGTATTATAAGGAGGGCGATTATGTGAAGGCGGGAGCGCTTGTGGTCGATGTGGAAAACGATAACACCACAGCCTCCCTAAGACGCGCCGAGCTTGACGCGGCGGATGCGCAGACCCGCCTTGATTCCTTGAACGCGGATAAGGCAAAGCTTACGATAAAAGCACCGATTTCGGGCGTTGTTACCGAGAAAAAGAAATCGGAGCGCGATACCGTCAGCTCAAAAAGCGACAGCATAATGACGATCTCCGACATATCCTCGCTTACGGCGGAAATCTCGGTGGCGGACGATGATGCGTTTGGCGGACTTTATGAGGGTATGACGCTTTCGGCGGATTGCGGCGGGTACGGAACGGCTTCGGCAACGGTGGAAAGCATAGATACGGAAACAAAAACCGTCACTGTCAGGATAGTGAACACGAATAATATGCCGGCGGGAACCATAGCCGCGGTCTCGGCTGTCGGAGGTGTGTGGAATGTATAAAAAAATAACGGCGGCGATAGCCGCCTCGGCGATAGTCCTGCAGATGTGCGCGGCTTCGGCGTTTTATGATGTGGAACAGGATTCGTTCTATGCGGAGGGGATAGAGCTTCTCTCCGGCTGCGGAGTTGTATCAGGTACGGGCGGCGGCCTGTTTGAGCCGTACAGCCTTGTTACAAGAGCGGAGCTTGCAAAAATGGCAACGGTTATGGCGGACGTCCCCGAAAGCTCCGGCGGGAGCCTTTTTAAAGACGTACCCTCCGGCGAATGGTCAGCCGGATTTATAAACGCCGCCGCGAAGGAAGGCATTGTGACGGGATATCCCGGCGGATATTTCGGGCCGGAGGATAATCTTACCTACGCTCAGGCGGCGACTGTCGCGCTTCGGCTTCTCGGCTGGAACAGCGGCAATATCGGCGGCTCGTATCCGGGCGCGTATATAAAAAAGGCGGCGGCTCTGGGCTTGACGGAGGGGCTTGACTTCAATGCGGATGATTATATAAACAGGCAGAATACGGCGTATATATTCGCAAAAGCGCTTGTCACGGAAAAAAAGGACGGCGGGTTTATAGCGGAGGATCTCGGATATACGGTTTCGGAGGAATGTACGGTCATAGCCGATTATAAAAATTCCGCCGATGAGATACTGACAACAGCGGGCGCTTACAGCTACGGCAAGGACAAGGAACGCTTCATCGGTATGAAGGTGAAGCTTGTAACGGATGACGATGACGGCAGTGTCGCCGGAATTATTGCCTGCTCCGGCAGCGCGGAAAGGGGCGTGATAGCCTCGGCGGATTCAAGCAGCATAACCGTTGTAAACGGCGGCATACTTGAACAGCTGTCGGTTTCAGGCTCCGCGCTCATATATTACAAGGGCGCGGAAGAAGGCTACGCCGATGTGAGAACGGAGCTTCTTGCGGGCGACACAATCTACTATACCCAAAACGGCGGCAGAATCGTGCGCGCCGCTGTTGCGCCGGATGACAGCGATACCCCGTATACCGCGTCCGAGGCGGAGCTTAACGGTTACACGGTAATCAAAAACGGCGCAGCCTCATCGGCTTCGGCTTCGGATATAGTGTATCTGTATCCCGACGAAAACGCCGCCATAGCCTACAGCACAAAGACCTCGGGTGTGTTTGAGTCGGCTTCGCCGTCTAAGGAAAACGCTGACACTATCACGGTTTCGGGAACGGAGTACACCGTATCGGGCGCTTCGGCAAAGCGTCAGATAGCCGCGCTTGCGGTCAATGATACCGTTACCGTGTCGCTTGGCAGAAACGGCGCCGCCGCGGCTGTGTCAAAGACCGGTTCGGCGGACAATGTGTACGGGATAAAGAACGTTTCGGGAAACGAGATACTTTGCAGAAACGGCGAAAGCGATACGGCGCTTGAAATGGAAAATACATATCGGGTATTTTTCGGCGGGAAAGACACTACGTGGGAGAAGATAAAAGGCTCGGTGCTTTCGGGAATGACGATCTCGGTGTACCGCGACGCAAGCGGGGCGTATGAATACAGCGTTATAGAGGAAAATGAGCTGTCGGCGCCGAGGATCGCGGCTGCGGACGGGGTCAATCCCTTCGGAGAGGCTTCTTCGGTGGTGCGCGACTCCAAAAAGGCTTCGGCTGCCGATATAAGAAAAGATGACGTTGTATACTATTCATCGGTGCTGGACACGGCGTATGCTTACTGCGATAAGGTCACGGGCATATATGAAAGGGCGTACCCCGATCAGCAGAATCCCTCCTCCGTCACGGTGTCGGGAAAGAAGTACGGGGTTGAAACGGCGTCGGCGGCGTCCGCGCTGTCAGCGCTTGATTACGATTCGCGCGTTACGCTGCTTTTGGGCAAGGACGGCGATATAGCCGGCATAAAGGGCGGCGGAGAATCCTCCGGCAGCGATGTGTCCGATTACGGCGTGGTAATATCGTGCGCGAAAAAGACCGATGAAAAAACGTCCGGCTATTACGTAAAGGTTCTCAGCGCGGGAGGAGAGGAACAGGAGTTCAAGACAAAGACCGACTGCTCTTATATGGCGGGCAGATGCGTGCATTACAGCTTCAGCGACGGGTATGTAAGCCTTACGGAAATAAAAAATTCGTTAAACATAAACGGCGCTCTGGACAAAACGTCAAGGAAGATAGGGAGGTACTATCTTAGCTCGGACTGCCGTATAGCCGATGTTTCGTATGTGAGCGACACGGACGAGGCGGTAGTATATGAGGTAAGTCTGGGCGATGTTAACAGAATGAGCCTTTCATCGGCGAATATAAAGGCGGGCGTGCTTAATTCCGCCGGAGAGATAGCCTATCTTGTGCTTGATAACGTTACCTGCACCGGTTACAGCTTCGGTATAGTGAAAAGCAGCAACGGAAGCTCGCTAGACGGATATAAGCTCGATATAGACGGCATTGAAAAGACGTATCAGTCAAAGGTCAATAAGTCGCTCGGCTTCGGCGACGCCGTTATGGCGATGATAATAAACAACAGGATCGTGGATATGAAAGAGCTGTTCTGTCTGTGCGATATGAAAAAATGCACATCAATCACCTCGGACAGAATTGTAACGTCCGCGGGAACGTTTGAGATCGCCTCCGACGCGGCTGTGTATATACGCCGCAGCGGAGATGAATATTCTCTCATCCCGATAGAGGACTGTGACGAGTACGATATTAAAAACGTGTCCGTATATGCCGACACCTACGCGGAAAACGGCGGCATGGCACGGGTTATTGTTATCA
>CAZCZR010000068.1:0-6643 GCA_964503455.1 uncultured Lachnospiraceae bacterium
GAAAAACCGACCTCCCAATCGTCAGATTTTCAGTCTGACTTTGGGGGTCGGGTTACATCAATATGAGTTTTTTATATGCGTCAGCTTCTGTGTTTCATGCTGTTGCGCTTTTTTAATTCCTTCGCTCTTTTCATAAGGTAATCCCTGTTGTTGAGCGACGGATTCATTATCACCTCGTCAAGCATGGTTTTGAGCGCGTCGCCTATCTCTCTGCCGGCTTTATATCCGCACTTTATAAGATCGCGCCCGTTTATTACCAGATCGGAAAGCTGATACGGCTGCCCCTCCGAGATTATCTCGTTATACACGCTTCTTACTCTTTCGAGTCTGGAAAGCTTGTCGGGAAGGTACTCCGGATTTTTCGCTCTGCTGTCCGCCTCCTGAAGCGCCAGCAGCTTTAAAAACAGATCCGGCCCCAGCCGCGCCATAAGCCGCTTGACATAAGCCGCCGAAGCGTCCACACGCACATCGTGGCACTCCACAAGCGTCGTTACGCTCTTTATGGTGTTGTTATCCATTTTGAGGTTATGGAGCGTTTTTTCGGCGATAGACGCGCTCTCACGGTGATGCCCGTAAAAATGTATGGTGCCGGTGGCGTCGGTACTCATGCAAAACGGCTTGCCTACGTCATGCAGAAGCGCCGTCCAGCGAAGCACGGGATCCGCCGCGATATTTCTTACGGCCTCGGTTATATGGTCGCCGACGTTGTATATATGGTATTTGTTTCTCTGCGGCGTTTCGAAGCACCTGGCAAGCTCCGGTATTATATGGGCCAGAAGTCCGGCGTCGTACATAACGCGTATCTTTTCGGGGTGCGGCGATACCAGCAGCTTTGTCATTTCCCCCGCTATTCTTTCGCGGCTGACCTTTTTTATAAGCACAGCGTTTTTGCGTATGGCGCGCAGAGTTTCATCTTCTATGGCGAAGTCAAGCTTCGCCGAAAAGCGCACCGCCCGAAGCATCCTCAACGGATCCTCCCTAAAGCGCACGTCCGGATCGCCCACGGCGCGTATAATGTGCCGGCGCATATCCTCTCTGCCTCCGAACAGATCGCGTATGCCGCGGCGCGGACTGTAAGCTATGGCGTTTATGGTAAAATCCCTTCTTGCAAGATCCTTGTCAATATCCTTGACAAACTCCACCTTGTCGGGATGACGCATATCCGTGTAGTCGTTTTCGGTGCGGTATGTAGTGACCTCATAGCCGCAGCGGTTCTCGATAACGGTTACCGTTCCGTGCTTGAGGCCCGTGTCGGCTGTCTTTTTAAATATCGCCTTTACGTATTCCGGCAGCGCGGAGGTGGCAATGTCATAGTCGTCCGGTTCCTCTCCCATAAGCAGATCGCGCACCGCGCCGCCGACGATATACGCCGAGAACCCCGCTTTTTCAAGCTTGTCAAGTATCGCCTCTGCCGTCGGATCGATCTTAAACATTGCATCACCTCCTGTTCCCGTATTATGCGGATAGACTCCGTTTACCTAAGCTGTGCGCCGAGTTCGGACTCAAGCTCCGAAAGGATTCTGTCAAATACCGCGTTGACCTCGTCGCCTGTAAGGCTTCTGTCCGCCGCGCGGAATGATACGGAATAAGCTACGCTCTTCTTGCCCTCCGGTATCTGTTCGCCCTCGTACACATCAAAGAGGGTAACGCTTTCAAGCATCGCGCCCGCCTGCTTTTTAATAATCTTCTCTATCGCGGCAACGGGTACGGTCTTATCCGCTGTCATCGCTATATCGCGCGTAACGGCAGGGAACTTGGGGAGCTTTTTATACTTCACCGTGCCGCCGGCAAGCTTCAAAAGCCTTGTAAAATCAAGCTCCGCCACATATACCTCCGTGCCTATCTCAAAATTGGCGGCAACGGTCGGATGTATCTGACCGAGTATGCCGACTTTCTCGCCTTTTACCGTGACAGACGCCGTTCTTCCGGGGTGGAAGGTCGGATCGTCAGTTACCGCCGCGAACTCCGCGTTTTTAATTCCTATGCCTTCAAGCGTCTTTTCGCACGCGCCCTTAAGGTCAAAGAAGTCGCAGCCGCCGTACATTCCCATCATTATCCTCTCCGGCTCATACGGAAGTATGCCGTCGTTGGGGATGTATATCTTGCCTATCTCAAACAGCCGTGCCGACTCGTTTCTGTAGTTGTAATTCCTTGAAAGGGCGTCAAGCATCGAGGAAATCGTGGTTGTTCTCATCACCGAGGTATCCTCGCCGAGGGGGTTGAGTATTGTAACGGTGTTTCTCAACGGCGAATCCGCGGGTATGTTCAGCTTGTTGAACACCGACGGGCTTGTAAAGGTATAGGTGCATATCTCATACATTCCCTGCGCCGTAAGCACATCCTTTACTTTTTCGGCGGTTTTCTGCTTGAAGTTCCTGCCGCCTGTGGTGGTGTCGCCCGAAAGGAGCGTTGTGGGTATCTTGTCATAGCCGTAAAAACGCGCTACCTCCTCCGCAACATCGGCTTCGCCCGCGATGTCCGGTCTGAACGACGGCGCTGTGACAGTCATAGCGTCGGTATCAACGGCAAACTCTATATCGGTGAGGTATTTTACCATATCGGCTTTGGGAATATCCGTGCCGAGGAAGGCGTTTATTTTGTCCGGTCTGAAAGCAAGCGTTTTGGGCGCGGGTATCTCGCCCTTGATGTCTATACATCCGCAGCAGACCGTGCCGCAGCCGAGCTGTTCCACCAGCTGGCAGGCTCTTTCAACGGCGGGTATCGTATTGTTCGCGTCAAGTCCCTTCTCGTATCTTGAGGACGCTTCCGTTCTGAGTCCCACTCTCTGCGCCGTAAGACGCACGCTTGCGCCGTCAAATGTTGCCGACTCGAAGATAACGGTTGACGTGTCGTCCTTCACCTCCGAATTGAAGCCGCCCATAACGCCCGCTATGGCAACGGCCTTCTCCGCGTCGGAGATGACCAGATCCTCGTTTGTAAGCTTTCTGTCCTGTCCGTCAAGGGTCTTTATCGCCTCGCCGTCCTCCGCGCGGCGGACGATTATCTTCTGCCCCGCGAGATCGCGCAGATCAAACGCGTGCATAGGCTGACCGTACTCAAGCAAAACATAGTTCGTTATATCGACAATGTTGTTTATAGCGCGGACTCCGCTTGCTTTAAGGCGGTCTCTCATCCACTTCGGCGACGGACCTATCTTTACGTCCTTTATCATCCTCGCAGAATAGCGCAGGCACTTCTTAGTGTCACGCACCTCAACGCTTATGGAGTCGGCTATATTGCCGCCGCGTTCAGAGAATACCGGCTTTTCAAGCTTAAACGGTCTTTTGAAAGACGCCGCCGTTTCTCTTGCAAGACCTATCACGCTGAAGCAGTCGGGGCGGTTAGAGGTGATCTCGTACTCTATAACGTTCTCGTTCAGTCCGAAAAGCTCCTTTATATCCATGCCCACGGGCGTGTCGTCGGGAAGTATCAGTATGCCGTATTCCGGCTCATAGCCGAGATCCTCCGCCGATATGCCCAGCTCCTCGTGCGAGCAGATCATACCGTTTGACACAACGCCGCGTATCTTGCCCTTTGTTATCTTTACCCCGCCCGGAAGCGTGGATTTATGAAGCGCCACAGGCACCATGATGCCCGCCTTTACATTCGGCGCTCCGCACACTATCTGCAATACCTCGCCCGTGCCGGCGTCAACCGTGCATACGTGCAGATGATCGCTGTCGGGATGATCCTCGCAGGTGAGGACTTTTCCCGTTACTACCTTGTTAAGCTCCGCGCCGAGGTTTTCAACGCCCTCGACCTTCGAGCCTGTCATAGTGAGTACCCTTGCGTACTCCTGCGGCGTTATGCCGCTCATATCGGTGTAATCACCGAACCAACTCATTGGCACTTTCATATCTGTATATCCTTCCTTTCAATATCTTGGAAAAAATTGTTATTCAAAAACTCCTCCGCCTGTTTCGGCCGGCGGAATATATAAATTCTCTTATCGGGATAATTCTTTCTCACAGCGTCCAATTCTTCATACACTTTCCCGCGCTTTAGGCGGCAGCCCCACACCACCCAGCGCAGGAACTCTGCGTTCAGCCGTTCGGGACAGTCCTTGCCCATGTCGGGGCGTGTTTTGCCGTGATACATGATCCGCCGCTTTATCACGCGCCAAAGGCACAAAAAGCGATTGATGTCGAGAAATATAATCGTATCGGCTTTGTCGAGCCGCTCTTGATACAAGACCTTGCGGTAGCTTCCCTCGACAATCCATCTCTCACGCTCCAAAACAGGCGCAAGCAGGTTTATTTTATGCTCTCGCGTGCTTTCCGTCCAGTCGGGCAGCCAGTGCAGCGCGTCCATATACGTCGGTTCTATGCCTAATTTCCCGCCCATTTTACGCGCAAGCGTCGATTTGCCCGCACCGCAAAAGCCGATTATCATTATGCGGTTCATCGCTTCGTCCCCGATTAAAACTGCTTTAAGAAACGAAGGTCGTTTTCAAAGAACAGTCTTAAATCGTCTATGTTGTACTTTCCGAGAGTGATCCTTTCAAGTCCCACGCCGAAAGCGAATCCCGAATACTCCTCCGAGTCTATGCCGCAGTTTTCAAGCACCTTGGGATGAACCATGCCGCAGCCGAGGATCTCTATCCAACCCTCGCCCTTGCACATAGCGCAGCCCTTGCCTCCGCAGGCGTGGCATGACATATCCATTTCCGCCGAAGGCTCGGTGAACGGGAAATGATGCGGACGGAAACGTACTTTCGTATTCTCGCCGTAAAGCTTTTTTATAAACATTTCAAGCGTACCCTTCAGATCCGCCATGGTAACGCCCTTATCCACCACAAGTCCCTCTATCTGATGAAACACGGGCGAGTGTGTCGCGTCTACAGCGTCGCTTCTGTAAACTCTTCCGGGGGCGATTATTTTTATGGGCGGCTTCTGCTTTTCCATGACGCGCACCTGCATCGGCGAGGTCTGCGTTCTTAAAAGCGTGTTTTCCGTGATATAGAAGGTGTCCTGCGTATCGCGCGCCGGATGGTTCTTGGGGAGATTCAGCGCCTCAAAGTTATAGTAATCGGTCTCCACCTCCGGGCCTTCAACTATCTGATAACCCATGCCGATAAAGATGTCCTCTATGGTGCCTAAGACCTGTTCAAGGGGATGACGGCTGCCGATCGCCTGCGCCCTGCCGGGCATGGTGACGTCTATGACCTCTTTTTTGAGCTTTTCATCAAGAAGAGCTTTTTTGATCTCCGCCTTTTTCTTGTCGATCTCCTCCTCAATGAAGGACTTGACCTCATTTACCATAGCGCCTATAACCGGACGCTCCTCCTTTGAAAGCTTGCCCATGCCCTTTAATACGGACGTAAGCTCGCCCTTTTTGCCGAGATACTGTATGCGCACCTGTTCAAGCCCTTCAAGATCAAGCTTTTCGCAAAGCGCGCTTTCGACCTTGCTTTTGATTTCCTGGATCTGTTCTTTCATGTTTGTCGCCTTTCTTTGTTTATTGTTTTTATTGTTTATGGAAGTGACTCGCCGCAAGATCATGCGTTAATGCAAAAAGCTCCGCCCCTTAAAACACAAGGGACGGAGCAAACATCTCCGCGGTACCACCCACGTTCCCGCCGTAAGACGGGCGCTTTTCGCATAGTAACGTCATGCAAAACGCCGTCCGCTACCCATCCGCGCAAAACGGACTTCACGGACGAAGCTCCGGGACGAAATTCCCTCCGTATCCTTGCCGCGCAGGCTTACAGCCGACGGCCCGCGCTCTCTTTCGGCGGAATACGGATTCTCCGGAGCGCCGCTCCGATCCCTTCTTCGCTTTTGGACCGATCGCAAAACACAGCTTGCCGACCGATCTTATTATATTGTTTTTCCATTATATCACAGCATATGCCGTTTTGCAAGTGCTTTTTCGGAAATTCGTCGATTTTAATAAAACATTATTCCGCATCGGCTGCCGCGTCCGCACTGTCCGCCGGAGCCGCGTCCGCACTGTCATCGGAGGTCTGAGCGTCGGTTTCGTCCCCGCTTTCCTGCTGAGCTTCAAGCTCCGCCATCATCTGCTCGTACTGCTCCTTCTGCTTTTCATATTCTTCCTTTTCGGCTTCGTCTATGGCGTTTCTGACTTCCTTCCACTTGGTGTCGAGAGTTACCTCGTCGCCGAAGCCGTACTCTTCCTTAAAAGCTTCAAGGTTTTCTTCTCCGCCGATAGCTACCTTGATCGTGACTTCGCCCTGGATCTCGCCCCATGTCATCTGGTCGTTCACCTCATCGCCAAGCTCGTAAAATTCCTTAAGCTCGTCAAAGGAAACGTTGTTCATTTCCGCGAATGTCGATATGGGTATCGAATACTCCGCGGCGGTGATATTGGTGTCGCCTCTCATGTCCTTGGGAAGATCGTACTCCTCCTTGAACTGAGCTATGGTGATCTTGTCGTCGTCATCCTCCGCGTATGCGTTGTTCTGATCAACGAGAGTTTTTATCGTCTCGCCGGTCTTGTCAACGTAGCCCATGTTGTTGTATTTGTTATAGAAGTATTTGTCAAGATCCGGATTGTTGGGCATTATCAGACCGCCGCCGAAACGGTATGTAAGACCCGCAAGCACAGCCAGCACAATCACTATTGCCGCTATAACTATCACGGCTGTCTTTGCGCCGCTTTTCTTCATTATTTCCGGCTCCTC
>CAZCZR010000068.1:6743-9095 GCA_964503455.1 uncultured Lachnospiraceae bacterium
ATCGGCAGTATCTTCCGCCGGGGAATTGTCCGGCGCGTTGTTTTTCAGTTCATCATCATTCTTTGCCATCGTCTTTTCTCTCCTTTACATTTAATCCGAGATTCAATTCTCCGCCGGAGCTTCTGTTGCCGCCGGAGCTTCCTCCTCCGATGTATCCGCGCTTTCCTCATCGGAAGCCTCCGATGCTTCGGACTGCTGCTGTATCACATTCTGAACAGCCGCCTCTATTATAGGTCTTGCGTCCGACATTCTCATATCGGCGGTCACGGTATCGCCGAGACCGTAGGCTTCCTTGATCTGCTCGAAGGTTTCCTCGCCGCCGAAATAGTCAAGCACTGTCATGCAGTCCATCGCTTCCTCAAGGGTCATATCCTTGGTTGCGACGTCGGCGACGTTCATCTCCGTCAGAAGATCGTCGGGCGTTCTTTCCTGAAGCTTGGCGTAATTCTCGATTGTCATACCCATGTAAAGATCCGACAGATCCGTATCGCCCGTGGTGTCCTCCGGCAAACCGTACTCATTTATAAAATCCTCCACCGACATACTCTTTGAGTCGGCAGCCATTTGTACCGTCTGCGTCTGCGTCTGCTCCGTTTCGCTTTCAGAGGTGTTGGCATTGATGTTTTCCGAAATTTTCGGAACGACAGCGTAGATTCCCAGACCCAGCACCACCGCTATCACAACTCCGATTATGATATTGGACTTGACCTCGGCGGGTGTGCGTCTTTTTGAGCCTTTGTTATTGTTATTAGCCATTTTCTTTACAGTAATCCTTTCTTTTATAATGTAAAAACTTATACTCTACAATCATAACACTTTTTAAAAGAAAAATCAATATGTTTTTATTAATAAATTGTAAATAAATCAAATTTTTTTGATTTTGGCGATAAAATCGAACACCTCGCCCGCCCTTGAAGGCTCCCCGCGCGAGAATTTTTCAAGCTCGGCGTGAGTGTCGGAAAGATCGCGCGCGAAGATCACGCTTACAAGCGCCGCCGCGACTGTCTTGTACCATATTCCCGCCTCCGACAGGATTCTCATCACGGCGGGATGCACCCAAAAATAATACGCTATCCCCGCAAATCCCCACATGAGCGAAAAAAATACGCATACCTTGCCGCCCAGATTGCCCGCGTTTTTGTCGTAGCGCCACCACGCCACCGAAAAACGCTTCTCATAATAAAGCGCATACGCGTATTCCGCGGCGCTTGCGGCGAAAAAACCCGCGGCATATGCCGCCGCCACGCCTCGCGGCGAAAACGCCGCCATACATACGCCGCCCAAGCCGTAAACGGGACACAGGGGCAGACGGAGCAGGGTCCTTCTGGTGGAGGAGCTTTGGCGCGTAAAACGCGCCCAGACGGTTTCAAGCAAAAACCCCAGCGCGGAATAAATGTAGAAGCAGAGAATGTAATCGATTATCATAAAAACCTCCCAAAACGGATACTTAATACCAGTATCCGCTTTCGGAGGCGAAATTATACCGCAAAACGCGGCTTATATCCTTTTTTCAAACAGCTTGCCCGACTTCACAAGCTCCGCTGTTTCGTAATAGCTTTCGGGCGTGCCGATGTCGATGCGCATCGCGTCGAAGCGGAAGGCGTACACGCCGCCGTGTTCCACAAGCCACGGCACAAAATGCCCTGGCGCATCGGGGTTGTTGCCCTCGTCAAGGTATTGCTTTATCTTCGGCAGGGTTTCGCGCCTGTAAAGGTAAAACGGCGGAACGCCCCAGTTTGACCTCGGCTTCGCCGGCTTTTCCTCAAAGGAAAGCACCTTGCCGTCCGCGTCAAGCTCCACAACGCCCATGGAGTGAAGCTCCTCCGGATTTTGAATTGGGTGGGCGCATATCATATCGCTGCCGGTCTCGCGCATTTTCGCGATGAAGTCGTTTAAGGAAAAATCAAATATATTGTCGCTTGCCATTACAAGAATGTCATCGTCTATGCGCTCTTTTTCGACAACATACCAAATATCGCCTATGGCGCCGAGACGGTTCTCGTTCGCCGTGGTGAAGTCGTCGATTACCTTTATGCTCTTGCCGCCCGCCGCGCCGCGCTTGTCCGCCCAGTCGCAAAACTGCGTATAGAAGCGGTGATTTGTCACTATGTAAATATTTTCGACCCCGTCCGCTTCGCAGATTCTGTCGATCACCATATCGAGAATAGTCCCCTCGCCGAGGGCGAGCAAAGCCTTCGGCATATTGTCGGTCAGCGGCCGGAGCCGCGTAGCGTAGCCCGCCGCAAGTAAAATGCACTGCATAAGTTTTCCCCTTTCAATAACAATTAAAACCCGTGTATAAATCCCTCCGCGCACCTGTGCGCCGATAGCTATATTATATACCAAAAACAA
>CAZCZR010000069.1:0-9001 GCA_964503455.1 uncultured Lachnospiraceae bacterium
CGCCGCTGCAAGCCTCGCAGCGTCCGCCCTTGACGTTGAAGCTGAACCGTCCCGCCTTATAGCCCCTCACCTTAGCTTCGTTTGACGATGCGAATACATCGCGTATATCATTGAACACGTTCGTATAAGTGGCGGGATTTGATCTCGGCGTTCTGCCTATGGGCGACTGATCTATCTGGATTATCTTGTCAAGCTGCTCCTTGCCGAGGATGTCCTTATGCGCTCCGGCGTGAGTTTTCGCCCGATTCAGATCATGCGCAAGCTGCTTATAAAGTATCTCGTTCACAAGCGACGACTTGCCCGAACCCGACACGCCGGTCACGCAGGTAAGCACACCCGTGGGAAATTTCACGTTGATATTTTTAAGATTGTTTTCCCTTGCTCCGCGCACCTCTATCCATCCCGCGGGTTTTCTCCTCTGCGCCGGTACGGGTACAAAATTTCTTCCGCTCAAATACGCGCCCGTTACAGAGCTTTCGCAGCGCATGATATCCTCCGCGCTGCCCTCGCCCACTATATATCCGCCGTCAACTCCGGCTCCGGGGCCTATATCCACTATATGATCGGCGGCAAGCATGGTGTCCGTGTCATGCTCCACAACTATGACCGTGTTACCGAGATCGCGCAGATGCTTTAATGTTCCTATCAATCTGTCATTGTCGCGCTGGTGCAAACCTATGCTCGGCTCGTCAAGAATATAAAGCACTCCCGTAAGACCGGAGCCTATCTGTGTCGCAAGACGTATTCTTTGCGACTCTCCGCCCGACAGCGTGCCGGACGATCTCGACAGCGTAAGGTAATCAAGTCCCACGTCCAAAAGGAATTTGAGGCGGGATCTTATTTCCTTCAGTATCTGACCGGCTATCATACGTTCTCTGTCGGTCAGCTGCAAATTTTCTATAAATTCCATTTCCTTTCCTATGGAAAGGCTTGTCAGCTCATATATATTCAGTCCGCCTACAGTCACAGCCAAGATCTCGTCATTCAGTCTTGCGCCGCGGCACTTATAGCACGGAATGGTATTGATATAGCGCTCAAGCTCAAATTTCGTAAAATCCGAGCCGGAAGAGTGATACCGGCGTTCAAGATTGATAACGATACCCTCGTAATCACCCATATAGCTGCCGTTTCCGTAATCGCGCTTATATTCCATTTTTATCTTCTGTCCGCCCGTTCCGTAAAGAACGATATGCTTAAAATCCTCCGGCAGATCCTTGTACGGGGTGTTTATGTCCACGCCGTAATGCTTCGCCAAAGACGTATAGTACATATGCGCCATACTGTCCTCGTATTCAGGTCCCGCCCACCCCGGCGCGGACAGCGCGCCTTCAATAAGGCTCAGATTTTCATCGACAAGTATCAGCTTAGGATCTATCTTCGACAGAAAGCCTATGCCGTCGCACAAAGGACACGCGCCCGCCGGATTATTGAACGAAAACGAACTCGGCTCCAGCTCGCGGAAGCTTATACCGCAGTCGGGGCAGGCATAGTCCTGCGAAAACATTATCGGCTCGCCGCCTATTACATCTATCATTATAACATTGCCTGTGAGATTGAAAGCTGTTTCAAGAGAATCCGTCAGGCGTTTCTCCATGCCCTTCTTCACGGCAAGACGGTCAACGACTATCTCAATATTGTGCTTTACCGTCTTTTTAAGCTCGATCTCCTCCGACAGATCCCGCATCTCTCCATCGACGCGCACCCTGACGTAGCCGCTTCGCTTGGCGTTTTCAAACACCTTCTTATGTTCGCCTTTTTTTGCCCGTATCACCGGAGCAAGCACCTGTATGCGCGTACCTTCTCCCAAAGACGTTATCTGATCGACCATCTGGTCTATCGTCTGCTTTGACACCTCGCGTCCGCATTTCGGGCAGTGCGGTCTGCCTATACGCGCGTATAAAAGACGCATATAGTCGTATATCTCCGTCACGGTCCCGACAGTTGAGCGCGGATTTTTGGAGGTGGTTTTCTGATCAATGCTTATCGCCGGAGAAAGTCCTTCGATATAATCAACATCCGGCTTCTCCATCTGCCCCAAAAACTGACGCGCATAAGAGGACAGCGACTCCACATACCGCCTCTGACCCTCGGCGTATATCGTATCGAACGCAAGCGATGACTTTCCCGAACCCGACAGCCCCGTAAGCACCACAAGCTTATCTCTCGGTATTGTTACATCTATATTTTTAAGATTATGCTCTCTTGCGCCTTTTATTTTTATAAATTCATTCATTTTTTTCTTCCTCTGAACTTTGATTTTTTAGCGGACTTACCGTTTTTCTGCGCCTGAAGCGTGCGGATCCTGTCGCGGATTTCCGCCGCCTTCTCGAACTCAAGCTCCTCAGCCGCCGCATACATCTCTAATCTGAGATCCTCTATCATAGCGTCAATATCGATCTCTTCCGTTCCCGTGCCGCCGTCTGATTCGTTTACAAATACCTTAAGCTCGCTGCGAATATCCTTTCTGACCGTTTCGGGCGTTATTCCGTGAGCGGTGTTGTATTCCTGCTGTAATGTGCGCCGCCTAAGGGTTTCATCCATGGCTCTTTGCATAGAACCCGTTATCGTGTCGGCGTACATTATGACCTGACCGGAGACATTTCTCGCGGCTCTGCCTATGGTCTGTATCAGCGACATCTCGCTTCTCAAAAAGCCCTCCTTGTCCGCGTCAAGTATCGCAACCAAAGACACCTCCGGCAGATCAAGACCCTCTCTCAAAAGGTTGATGCCCACAAGCACGTCAAATTTCCCCAATCGCAAATCCCTGATTATCTCCGTCCGTTCTATTGTCTTTATCTCCGAATGCATATATCTCACGCGTATTCCCGCTCCGGACAGATAATCCGTCAGATCCTCCGCCATTTTTTTGGTAAGCGTGGTGACAAGAACCCTCTCGTTCTTTTCCGCGCGAAGGCGTATATTATTTATAAGATCGTCTATCTGACCCGATGTCGGATGTACAAATACCTCCGGATCAAGCAGTCCTGTCGGGCGAATGAGCTGCTCGGTCACTCTTGCCGAATGTTCCAGCTCATACTGCGCGGGGGTTGCGCTTGTAAATATCACCTGATGTATTCTGTCCTCAAACTCGCTGAATATAAGCGGCCGGTTGTCAAACGCGGACGGAAGCCTGAACCCGTAAGCTACCAGAGTTTCCTTACGCGCCCTGTCGCCGTTGTACATTCCCCTTACCTGCGACACCGTGACATGAGATTCATCTATAAACATAAGAAAATCCTTCGGGAAATAATCCAACAGCGTATACGGCGCGGAACCCGGCTCTCTGCCGCTTATAACGCGGGAATAGTTTTCTATGCCCTGACAAAATCCTATCTCACGCAGCATTTCAAGGTCGTAATTCGTCCTCTGTTCTATCCTCTGCGCCTCAATAAGCATACCCTCGCGCTCAAAATATTTTATCCTTTCTTCAAGCTCCTCTTCGATAGCTGCTATAGCCATGCCAAGCTTGTTGCCTGTGGTGACATAGTGGGACGCGGGCGTTATAACGGCATGGTTTCTGTAGCCGATGACCTCGCCGGTAATGACGTTTACCTCCGATATTCTGTCTATCTCATCGCCGAAAAATTCCACCCTGACAGCGTTCTCGCCGTTATTTGAAGGAAATATCTCCACAACATCGCCGCGCACGCGGAACTTGTTTCTGACAAAGCTTATATCGTTGCGCTCATACTGCATACTTACAAGCTTTGCAAGCACCTCATCGCGCTCTTTTTCCATGCCGACCCGCAGCGAAAGCATATTCTGCTTGTAATCCTCCGGATCGCCCAGACCGTATATGCACGATACGCTCGACACTATTATAACGTCACGCCGCTCAAAAAGCGCGAACGTGGCGCTGTGACGCATCTTATCTATTTCGTCATTTATCGAGGCGTCCTTTTCGATAAAGGTATCCGTCTGCGGGATATACGCCTCCGGCTGATAATAATCATAATAGCTGACAAAAAATTCCACGGCGTTTTCTGGAAAGAACTCCTTAAATTCGCTGTACAGCTGCGCCGCAAGAGTTTTATTATGGGCAAGTATCAGCGTCGGCTTGTTTACCTGAGCTATGATATTTGCCATGGTAAACGTTTTTCCCGAGCCTGTGACGCCGAGCAAGGTCTGAAATTTATCGCCGGATCTGACGCCGTCCACAAGCTCCCGTATGGCTTTCGGCTGATCTCCCTGCGGCGTAAAATCCGATTTTAAACGAAATTCCTCCATGTGCGCTCCTCTCATTCAAGGCTTTATTGTATCTTATATTTTATATAGTATACCACAATATTTTTCAATTTGCAATATTTGCGAACAAATTTTTGTTTTTTTGTGAATATTGCCAATGAAAATTCTCGGTGCGCTGATACATTGTTCCGTTTATGTATTATGTTTTGCAGTATATAAAAATTCTGCGCGGAGATGTTAATAAAGACGCTTCGTTTTCTTTAAGCGATATCGGAGCATATTCGAAACAGGAGAAGGTGAATTTTTTTGAAAAACAAACGATTTACCGCTGTTTTTGCGGTATTTGCGGCGGCGGCTTTGTCGGCGGGTATATATTATATATGTTCTCCCGCAAACAGGGTCATATACGCGGGCGGCGATAATGTAAAAACCGTCATTCCTTCCGGCGAAACCATCGGCATCAAGATATACGCCGGAGGTCTTACGGTTCTTGAAAGCGACCGCAGATATGACCTCAAAAAGGGCGACTTCATTACGGAGATAAACCATAAACCTGTAAAATCGGCAGCCGCGTTTTCAGCGGAGCTGAACGCTTCTCAAGGGCGCGCGCTTATAGGCGTGAAACGCCGCGAAAAGGCTCTTGAGCTTGACTGCACCGCCGATTATAATGAATCCGAAGGGACGTATAAGCTTGGGATCCGCGTCAAGGATTCAGCCGCAGGGATAGGAACTCTTACCTATTACGATCCTGAAAATTCAAGCTTTGCCTGTCTTGGTCACGGCATAAGCGAAACGGAAACCGGCACTTTGATGAACGTAGCCTCCGGCAGCGCCGTCAAATGCAGCGTCACCGGCATCAGAAAGGGCGAAAAAGGTTCTGCGGGCGAGCTTTCCGGCGTATTTTCCGCGGCGACTGTCGGCATTATACAGACTAATTCGGTAATGGGCGTGTACGGCAAGGAAACCTCCCATTTTCCGAGAGAAAACGAGCCTGTTCCCGTAGCAGATAAGTCGCAGATAGCCGAGGGAGATGCGTATATCCTTGCAACCATAGACGGCACCGGAGTACAGAAATTCAATGTTGAAATAACAAAAATCAACACCCGCGCCGAAAATAACCGAGGTATCACTCTTAAAATAACCGATGAGCGTCTTGCTGAGCTCACGGGCGGAATAGTTCAGGGCATGAGCGGCGCGCCCATTATTCAAAACGGTATGTTTGTGGGAGCCGTTACACACGTATTTGTTAACGACCCTCTCAAAGGATACGGCATATTTGCCGAATATATGCTTGAAAACAGCAGCAAAATACAGTAATTTTGCACAAAATTATATTTTTTCTCTCAAAACTATTGATTTTATTGGTAAAATATGGTAATATTCATTTACAGAGAAAATGGTAGAAAACGGTAGGGCATTGAGGTCGAAATATCTCAAAACCCTGCGCAACAAGGTTTGAGAGGAGAAAAAAATGGAAAAATATACAGTTTTGATTGCGGACGATGATAAGCAGTTTGCGTCATCGCTCAAGGATTATCTCATGACGCAGGATAAGATCGCCGGTGTATACACTGCCGACAACGGCATTGAAGCACTCGGTCTTATAAGAGAAACGCTGCCTGATTTTGCGGTGCTTGACGTTATCATGCCATCGCTTGACGGCGCGGGTGTGCTTATGAAGCTGGCAGGCTCGGATATAGCGAAAAGGCCCCACGTTATAGCGATTTCCGCCTCCGCAAACGCGCAGACGTGCGACAGGATGATGTCTTTAGGCAGCGAGTACTATCTGATGAAGCCGCAGAGCGAGGAATATATATGCTCGGTTATCATGTCCTTGGCGGGCGAGCCTGTAAAGGCGGCTCCCAAGACCGTGCCGGAGCCTGCGCCGGAGCAGCCGGGCGAACGCCGTCTTGAATCTATAGTCACCGGCTTTATACACGAATTGGGCGTCCCTGCGCATATAAAGGGTTATCAATATGTGCGCACCGCCATTATAATGGTAGTGGAAAATATGGACAGGATCAATTATATCACAAAGGTATTATACCCCGCTATCGCCGAAAAATACAATACAACGGCAAGCAGAGTCGAGCGCGCCATACGCCATTCCATCGAGGTTGCGTGGGTGCGCGGAAAAACCGAAACTATGGAGGAGATCTTCGGCTACACCGTACATACGGGTAAAGGCAAGCCGACAAACTCCGAATTTATAGCCATGGTTGCCGACAGAATCAGGCTTGAATATTACAAGTAAAAGGCGTCTTTGAATTAAAAAACTGTCCGGTTTTCCTTTTTCCGGACAGTTTTTTATAGCTATAAGGTTTCATTTCTAAACAGCGGGTATTATAAGTCTTTCGCCGGCCGAAACGCAGCCGCCTTCAATGCCGTTAAACTCCGCCAGTTCCTTTTCCGATACTCTGTAGCGCTTTGATATATCCCACAGAGTATCGCTGTTCTGGACGAAATATACAACTATGCCCTTTTTATCCTCCTGCGGAATATCCTCCTCCGTGCATGAGATAAGCAGCATGGTATCGTATACGCTGACTATCTCCGCGTCAATACCAAGGATACATCTAAGCTCTACCTCATTCGACGCAGTAAGATTAAATCCCGTATGCTCTGCGCGCACCTTCACCGCCGCATTGCCGTTCAAGGCTTCGGACGGGCAGTCAAGAGAAACGCTGAACGGTATGTTCTTTTTCATACTGTATATCGGATTTTCCTCGCTGTCGCAGATATAAAGCACATAAGCTTCTATACCGCCTTCAACGCTTAGTTTTCCGCCTTGTATATCGGCGCTCTTTACATATGTTTCCGTCATAACATTGTATACGGCTGATATTGCGGGAGCGTTTTTCGGCACAGGAATTATCTCTCTTACCGTGCTTTGTCTCCCCGGCAGCAGCCGCACCTCTTCAATGCGCTTTTTTTCAAATTCTGTCTTTGAGAGCTTGCCGGGTACATATATGTCCTCTATTATCTCAAGCTCCGTTATCGTCTGCGGGCGTATTCTCGCCGAAACGGACAGCTGTATATCAACGATACGCATATCGCCGTCGCTGTCGCCGCGCAGATCATAGTAACATTCCGTTACATAATAGTCTGTATCGCAGACCGCATCCTCGCTCATTCCTTCAAGCTCAAACACCTCGGTAAAGGGCACGCGCGCCTCGGCAAAGTCTACTCTTCCGTCCGCCGACGTATAAAGCACGCAAATACATACCGTCCCCTTCGCCACAAGCTTGCCGGTAAGCGGCTTATACTCCCTATCCGATATATTTACATCGACCTTAAGTATCTCCGCCGCAGACGGCTTGCCGCTCGCAAGCTCCACGCTTTCTTTTAACGTAAACTCACGCTCCGCCGCCGGCATACTGTTTCTTGCCGATAAAATGCGCTTTTTCACCTCGCACTCTTCAGGCGCGCCGGTAACCACCTCGGTCTCGCTCGCCCGCGTGACGGTATAATCTATCCTGCATATGGATTTTACTCTCAGCTTTCGGCTGTTTAAAAGCCGGTATTCCACTCTTTCCGCCTCCGCCTCAAGCACAGCCTCCGACATAAGGTCTATTCCCTGTTTATCTATTCTGTGTTCGAAGCCGAATGAGGTTATGATGCTTTTAAGCCTTTCGTTCTCCTTGTCCGGAATATACATAATTTTCAGCTCCATCCTGCCGGAAAGAGCGATCCTGTTTTCCGAGACCTCTTTGTCCGTTATCACAGCCTCCGCGTCCACTTGGACTATTTTAAGTATATCCGGATTCCTATCCGGCACTATAATGTCTCCGTCCACCATAAGCTGAGTGGCGCCCGATGCTGTTTCCTCCGACGCCGTTATCATTTCCTTTATCAATTCCGACTGCATACGCTTTCCTCCCTAAATCGTTTAATACTGCTGTAGAGTATTATTCCTTAACAGTGTATGCGCGTCTAAAAACAGTTAGAACCGATTTACAGTGATGCCATGCGAATTGAGCAAATCTATATATATTATTTTAGCGGACTTATTCGATTTTCAGGGCTTGATCGGGTACATTGTTTGACATGGATTTCTTAATGAATACCGTGTATTCTGTCCCTTATAAACTTTCCGACCTTGTCCGGATTTATGCCAAGCACCACCGCAAATTCCGTATTAAGGAAACGTTCGGCGCTCTTTAAGCACCGTTCGTCAGTCAGGCACAAGCTTTTGCCGGAGCTTTCGCGCTCGTGCTTATGCTCATAAAGCGTGCTTATAAGCGCAGAAACCTTTCTCACGTTGCCCTCTGAAATTATAGCGTTAAATTCCGTATGCCTGCGGCGCGCGTCATCAATCCACATATCGCTGTGTTCCCTCATGGAATCTATGACCTCATACGCCTCCTCAACAGAAATAATCTTGCGCATCCTCGCCACAAGCGTACCGCTGTCAACAGGCACATACAGAGTCGTGTCCTCATTATAAAGAGGCTTTAATATATAGTAATTTCTCGTTTTCCCGCCAAATTTCCTCTCGGTCATACCGGTAATCCTGCACGCGCCTTCTCCTCCGTACAGTACCGTGTCGTTTATATTAAACATAAAAAATCCCCCGCTTTCTGTGCCTTCCCTGTATATTTCAATATTATCCTATTTAATATTATACCACATTTTACATAAAAATGTCATAGGTAAGTTACACAAATTATTGCGAATTTTTTTGATAATTAATCCCCGTTGTGCAAAGCAACACATAAAACCGGCTAAACATCCGTTAATGAATTTGAACCGTTTTTTATATAATAAAAAGACAAGCCGCGATAATATCAAGGGTTGTCTTTTACAATTTCGGCGG
>CAZCZR010000070.1:0-8704 GCA_964503455.1 uncultured Lachnospiraceae bacterium
GATCCGTATTAAAAAAATTTCAAATAATCTTGCATTATTCATCAAACTGTGATATACTATAGATAACTATAGCTGTCGGGAGGCGTATTTATTGGTACATCTGAACAATGAGTGGGACGAGCTTTTGAAAAATGAATTTGGTATGGAGTATTACCTGCGGCTGCGGGGGTTCCTTAAATCGGAGTATTCATCGCAAACGGTATATCCCGACATGAATGACATTTTCAACGCGCTGAAATGGACTTCCTATAATAATGTGAAGGTCGTTATTATAGGCCAGGATCCGTATCACGGTCCCAATCAGGCGCACGGACTGGCTTTTTCGGTGCGCAGGGGAGTGGATATACCGCCGTCGCTGCTTAATATGTACAAGGAGCTGCATGACGAGCTGGGCTGCTATATTCCCGACAACGGATATCTTGAAAAATGGGCGCGGCAGGGCGTGCTGCTTCTGAACACCGTCCTCACGGTCCGCGCGGGAGCCGCCAACTCCCACAAAGGCATGGGCTGGGAACGATTTACTGACAGGGTAATAGAGCTTTTGAACGAGAGGGAAAAACCGGTCATTTTTATGCTTTGGGGCGCGAACGCCCGCGCGAAAGCGCAGCTGATAACCAATGCGCGGCACAGAATATTCGAGGCTCCGCACCCGTCGCCGCTTTCGGCGCATCGAGGCTTTTTCGGATGCGGACATTTTAAAATGGCAAACGACGCTCTGGCGGTTATGGGCGAGGAGCCTATAGACTGGCAAATAGAAAATATTCAGCCTTCATCGGAGAATTGATATGAAACGACTGCTTATACTTGATTCAAACAGTATTTTGAACCGCGCCTACTACGGCATACGGTATCTGTCCGCGAAGGACGGCACCCCGACAAACGCCGTATACGGATTTTTCAACATACTTTTAAAGCTGATAGATGAGGAAAAGCCGAATTATATATGCGCAGCGTTCGATCTTGCGGCTCCGACGTTCCGGCATTTGAAATACGAAGGCTATAAAGCGCAGCGCAGACCTATGCCCGATGATCTTCGGGTGCAGATGCCTTTGGCGAAGGAGATACTTGCCGCCATGGGAATACCCGTCCTTGAAAAGGAAGGCTATGAGGCGGATGATATAATAGGGACAGTGTCGCGGCTGTGCGAGGAAATGGACGTTGAATGTATGATCGCCACCGGCGACAAGGACGATCTGCAGCTTGCAAGCAAAAAGACAAAGGTAATACTCACCGTGACGCGCATGGGAAACAATGAAACAACGGTCTATGACGACGCTGCTGTATACGAGAGATTCGGCGTAACGCCGGAGGAGTATATTGATGTAAAAGCGCTTATGGGCGATCCGTCTGACAATATTCCGGGCGTGCCGGGCATCGGGGAAAAGACCGCTTTTTCGCTGATTTCGCAGTTTCACAGCATAGAATACATTTATAATAATATAGAGAAAACAGGTCTGAAGGGCGCGCGCCTTCAAAAGCTTATTGACGGCAAGGAGCTTGCGTTTATGAGCAGGGAGCTTGCTGCCATTGACAGAAACGCACCGGTGAAATTTGTGCCGGAGGAGTGCGTGTTTGACGGCGTGGAGGATCCCAAGGGGGAGCTTTACGACATATTATTCCGTCTGGGATTAAATTCGCTGATAAAGCGCATGGGTCTTACTCCCAAAAACGCGGAGGACGCGCCGCTAACCGAGATGACGGATATATTTGAGGGCGCGGAGTTTTTTACGATAGAGGAATCCGGCAGCACAGCGGAGCTTGCGGGCGAGCTTGACGCGGCGGAAGAGTTTGCGTTTATGGCGGAATTTCGCGGCGGCATGGCGTCGGCGCTTTATATAGGCGTCGGCAGCAAGGGATATACGGTATACGGAAAGGATCTGTTCGGATTTATAAAACCGTACCTTGAGGATGAGAGCAAGGAAAAAATAACCTTTGATATAAAAGAAACCTTAGTCAGAAGCGGAGTTGACATAAGAAATATCGCGGAGGATCTGGCAATTGCGGCGTATCTGATACGTCCGTCCGTCGGAGGGACTTCCGTGGATAATTTAGTGTCGCGGTATTTCGGCACGGTCATAGAAGAAAGCGGCAGCCAGATGGATCTGTTTGATGACGATGGCGCATATTCGGGCAATTCGGGAGCAAAGAGGGCATACGCGCTTTTAAGGCTTCGCGGAGTGCTTTGCCGGGAGCTGGAAAAACAGGGGCAGACAAAGCTTTACCGGGAGATAGAGCTTCCGCTGGTGAGCGTGCTTGCCGATATGCAGAAGGACGGCGTGCTTGTTGACGCACGGCAGCTTGGGGAGTTTTCGGATATGCTGTCGGAGCGGATCGCGGGACTGGAACAGCTGATATACGATTTATCCGGAGGAGAGAGGTTCAATATCAATTCTCCGAAGCAGCTGGGCGAGGTGCTGTTTGAAAAGCTTGGTTTAAAGCACGGCAAAAAGACGCATCGCGGCTATTCGACCGACGCCGATACGCTTGAAAAGCTTCGGGACAAGCATCCCGTGATACAGGCGGTGCTTGAATACCGTCAGCTGGCGAAGCTTAAGTCCACCTATTGCGATGGCCTTGGCGCGGTGATAAATCCCGTCACCGGAAGAATACATTCGGTATTTAACCAGATGGCGACGATCACCGGCAGGTTAAGCTCGGCGGAGCCTAATTTGCAAAATATTCCCGTGAGAACCGAGCTTGGCAGAGAGCTTAGGAAGATGTTTATCGCAAAGGACGGCTGTGTGCTTGTGGATGCGGACTATTCGCAGATAGAGCTGAGGGTGCTTGCTCATATAGCTCATGACGAGCATATGACGGAGGCGTTTAAAAACGGCGAGGATATACACACGGTAACGGCATCGCAGGTGTTCGGAGTGCCTGTGGGAGAGGTGACGCCGGAGATGAGAAGAAACGCTAAGGCGGTGAATTTCGGCATAGTTTACGGCATAGGCGAGTTCAGCCTGTCGCAGGATATAGGAACCAGCGTCAAGCAGGCAAAAAGGTATATAGAAAGCTATCTTGAAAAATACAGCGGCGTAAGGAGGTATATGACCGACATCAAGGAAAGCGCCCGCCGGAACGGCTATGTCAAGACGCTTTTGAACCGCATACGCTATGTGCCGGAGCTGAGATCCCCCAACCACAACGTCCGCTCCTTCGGTGAAAGGGTGGCGCTTAATACGCCCATACAGGGTACGGCGGCGGATATAATCAAGCTTGCCATGGTAAAGGTGCATAAAAGGCTCGCGGACGAGGGACTTGAGTCAAGACTGATACTTCAGGTGCATGATGAGCTTCTGATAGAAGCGCCCGAGGCGGAAGAACAGAGGGTGAAGGAGATACTTAAAACCGAGATGGAGAACGCCATGGAGCTTACAGTGCCTCTTGAGGTGGATATGTCCTCAGGAAAGAGCTGGTATGATGCGAAATAATAAAAAATACCTGATAGGTCTTACGGGAGGAAGCGGCGCCGGAAAGACTACGGTGTCGAATATTTTAAGGGCTGAGGGTATATATATAATAGACGCGGATAAGACGGCGCGCAGTGTTCAGGGGGCGGGGACGCCCTGTACCAAGGAGCTTGCGCGCGAGTTCGGCGGCGATATTCTGCTGCCGGACGGCAGCCTTATAAGAAGGAAGCTTGCGGGAATCGTGTTTTCGGATCCAAAAAAGCTCTTGCGTCTTAACGAGATAACTCATAAGTATATAACGGCGGCTGCCGAGGAGGAAGCAAAGGGACACAAACCGTGCGGCATAGATGCGGCGGCGCTTATAGAAAGCGGTATGGATAAGGATTGCGAGTATGTCATAAGCGTACTCGCGGATACGGAAAGGCGCGTTTTGAGGATCAAGGAGCGCGACGGACTGACAGACGGGGAGGCAAGGAGACGTATATCCGCACAAAAGCCGGAGGAATTTTATATTTCACATTCCGATTTTGTTGTGCGTAACGACAGTACAGAGGAAAGTTTAATATGGCAGATACAAGAAATACTAAAAGAAATAGGCGTCGGGCAAAAAAAAGACTGACGCCGCTGGGACTGACAGTAAGACTGGCGCTTGCGGTGATAATAGCCGCGGCGGCTGTGATAGCTGTCAAATCGGGTATGGACACATCCAAAAAGGTGCTGTACCCTGTGGCTTACGAGGATCTTATATTCAAATACGCCGAGGAAAACGAGCTTGACCCGTATTTTGTTATGGGAGTGATCAAGACCGAATCCAATTTCATACCCGACGCACATTCGGGATATGCGGCGGGACTTATGCAGATAACCGACGAAACGGCGGAATGGCTCGCCAAGCGGATGGAGCTTGACACGTCGGATATCGACCTGTTCGATCCGGAAACAAGCATAAAGATCGGATGCTATTATCTGAGGTACTTAATTGACCGCTACGGCGTGACAGACACGGCTTTAGCGGCATATAACGCCGGTATAGGCAACGTCGGAAAATGGCTTGAAAACAAGGAATATTCCGATGACGGGAGGACTTTAAAAAGCATCCCGTTTACCGAAACGAGGAACTATGTCCAAAGAGTCAACTCCTCGTGGCAGTACTACACCGAGTACTATGACCAATACCGGGCGCAGCAGGCAAATGTGCAGACAAAGAGCTAAGGTTCATAATTAAGATTTTGAAGGAGGAGAAGAACATGAAACATCTAATAATCACAATAGGCAGACAGTACGGCGTCGGAGGACGCGACGTGGGAGAAAAGCTCGCGGCCGATCTGGGCATACCGTTTTACGACAAGGAGCTTGTGGAGATGGCGGCGGAGAAAAGCAACCTCAGTTCCGCGACGCTCAAGGAGCATGATGAGAAGGCTACCAACAGCTTTTTGTATTCGCTTCAGGCGGGGAACTATTCTCTGCGTGGAATAAACGCGCCCCTGTTTTATGAAATGCCGATAAACGACAAGCTATTCATCGCGCAGAGCGAGGTCATTAAGGACGTGGCACAGAAGGGCCCGTGCGTTATAGTGGGACGCTGCGCCGATTATGTGCTTGAAAGCACGGAGCTTGACACGATTTCGGTATTTATATACGCGACGCTCGAATACCGCATAAAGAGAGTTATGGAGGCGTTCAATATCCCGCGCAACAAGGCTAAGGATATGGTAGTAAAGACCGAAAAACAGCGCCGTACATACTACGACTATTACACAAGCAAGCAGTGGGGAGTCATGACCAACTATGATCTGTGCATAAATGCCGAAAAAACCGGCATTGACGGCATGGTGGAGCTGCTTAAAACGTATATAGAGAACGTATAATTCCATATAACATCGGAAAGGAATTACATAATTTATGGTTATTGAAATATTAAAAACGGTACTTTTGGGCATAGTTGAGGGCGTGACCGAGTGGCTGCCGGTGAGTAGCACAGGGCATATGATACTGGTGGATCAGTTTGTAAAGCTCAATCAGAGTCCGGAATTTATAAATATGTTCCTGTTCATGATACAGCTTGGCGCCATAATGGCTGTGGTGACGCTGTATTTTCACAGGCTCAACCCGTTCTCGCCCAAAAAAACAAAGCCGGAAAAGACGGCGACATGGCGGATGTGGTTCAAGGTGATAGTCGCGTGCCTTCCGGCGGCACTGGTTATAATCGTGGATGACTTTTTGGAGGAGCATTTTTATAATGCGTGGGTCGTCGCGGCAATGCTTATCATTTACGGCATCGCGTTTTTGCTTATCGAAGGGAAAAACAGGAAATTTAAAGTCAACTCGATAGACGAGATGAGCTATAAGACCGCGTTCTTGATAGGCGTGTTCCAGATACTTGCTGCAATCCCCGGCACATCGCGTTCGGGCGCGACAATACTGGGCGCTATGCTTTTAGGCACATCGCGCTCGGTGGCGGCGGAGTTCTCGTTCTTCCTTGCTATACCTGTGATGTTCGGCGCAAGCTTTATCAAGCTTTTGAAGTTTATCGCCGACGGGGCGAGCTTCGGCGCGGAGCAGGCGGCGGTGCTTATAGTCGGCATGGCGGTAGCTTACATAGTATCGGTGATTTCAATAAAGTTCCTTACCGGATATGTGAAAAAACACAGCTTTAAGGTATTCGGCTGGTACAGGATAATAATCGGCGTGCTTGTGATAGCGTACTTTGCGATAACGGGAGCCGGAGTTGTCACGTACTGAGGCGGCAAAATATAAGTTCAGGTCAAATATCACGGCGCCGCGGGGAAATAAGCGGCGCCGGAGAAAATAAAAGTTTTTTGAGGGAGGACAAAGAATATGTCAAAAACAAAGGGAGGATTTACACTGCCGGGCGAAAGCGGTTATGAGGAGCTTACGCTGCAAATGGCGGAAAAGTGGGGAGCTGACGTTATTCGCGACTCGGACGGAACCGAGCTTTCGCCGGAGATCATCAATGCCGGCTACGGCATCTACTCTACCATATGTATCATCCGCGATCACAACGCGTGGGCAAAGGAGAATATGGACAAGCTGCAAAGCGCCATACTTATGACAAAGCCCGTTGTTGCCGAAACGGACACAATCTCAATACCGCTCATGAAGGACTTTTTCGATGAGCAGTTCATCATAAACGAAACGCCGGAGTCGATGAAGTACTGGCAGGTGTTCGACAGAACGTCCAATGAGGAGATCCCGAAGGACAACTGGAGCTATGAAAACGGGGCGGTTACGGTAAAGAACATCACCCCGTGGCATAAGTACACCGTGAATTTCTTCGTATACCGTATATGGGAGGAGATCTCCATGTACAATCATACGACAAACAACTGGGACAAGGAGCATCTGCTTCAGATCGACCCGATCTATCCCGAAACGCGCGAATTTATGGTATCATGGCTGAAAAACTGGTGCGAAACGCATCCGGCAACGACGGTTGTCCGCTTCACGTCCATGTTCTATAACTTTGTATGGATCTGGGGCAGCGAGGAAAGAAACCGTCAGCTGTTCAGCGACTGGGGTTCGTATGACTTTACGGTAAGCCCGACGGCTATGGATAAGTTTGCCGAGAAGTACGGCTACGCTCTTACGGCGGAGGATTTCATCAACAAGGGCGATCTTCACGCGACGCATATGCCGTGCGATAAGAAAAAACTCGACTGGATGGATTTTGTGAACGATTTTGTCGTAAGCTTCGGCGGGGAGCTGGTGGATCTGGTTCACAGCTACGGCAAGAAGGCGTATGTGTTCTATGATGATTCATGGATAGGAGTTGAGCCGTGGTCGCCGAGATTCAAGGACTTCGGCTTTGACGGTCTTATAAAATGCGTATTCAACGGCTTTGAGGTGCGTTTGTGCGCCGGAGTTGACGCGGTGGAAACGCATGAGATACGCCTGCATCCGTATTTGTTCCCTGTTGGACTTGGCGGCGCTCCCACCTTTGCGGAGGGCGGCAACCCGACAAGAGAGGCGCAAGGCTATTGGAAAAATGTACGCCGCGCATTGCTTCGCGACAAGATAGACAGAATAGGTCTGGGCGGATATTTGTCGCTCACGCTTCCGTTCCCGGATTTCAATGATTATATAGAAAAAATCTCGGATGAGTTCCGCATGATAAGAGATTTCCACACCAACGGCAAGCCGTATACGCTTGCTCCGAAGGTGGCTGTGCTGACTTTCTGGGGCAAGATGCGTTCATGGACCTGTTCGGGTCACTACCATGAGCATCCCGAGGTGGATCTTATCAATATAAACGAATCGCTGTCGGGACTGCCTTTCGATGTTGAATACATATGCTTTGACGAGCTTAAGAAAAACGGAGCCGACAAGTATGACGTTATAATCAACGCGGGCTTTGCGGGCAGCGCATGGTCGGGCGGCGACGCATGGAAGGATGACAAGGTTGTAGAAATCCTCACAAAGTGGGTGCATGACGGCGGAGTATTTATAGGAGTAAACGATCCTTCTGCGGTGTCCGGCTATGATACGACATTCCGTATGAGTCACGTTCTCGGCGTTGATAAGGACACCGGCTCCAAGATATGCCACGGCAGATATACGTATGAGGTATCGGACGCGGACGGCATCGTTAAGGGCTGCTTCCGCGGCGCGGACAATGTATACCTGACGGACGGAGAAACCGTAGTGCTTGCGGGCGAGGATGCTCCGGCGGTAACAATGCATCCGTTCGGCAAGGGCAAGGGCGTATATATAGCATCCTACAAGGTAAGCGACGAGAATACAAGAACGCTCCTTAATCTTATACTTGCCGCAACGGGCAATGATATGAACGGAAAGTACATCACCGATAACGTTTACACAGAGTGTGCGTACTATCCCGCCGACAAGAAGCTTGTCATTATCAACAACAGCGATACCGAGCAGACCGCATCGGTAATGACGGACAACGGAAAGGTTAAAGCTGTTATAGGAGGCTTTGATACGGCTGTTATAGATATGTAGTTTAAATTTTAAAAGACTGCCGCTTGCCCGGCCTGCTCATGCACGGTTTAAAGCGGCGGTCTTTTTTGCACTATTTGTGAAATATGGTTTGTGCAATATGCTGTATCGCTTGCGGACAAAAGACATACGCCGACACAAGATATAGTACAGGCGAAAAACAGATCCCCAAACCGTCAAAAACCCCCTTGACAAGCGAGCGGGTATGTGGTAATATATACAAGCTGCCGCGAAGCGGCGGTCGGGTATGTGAATCGAGAGTGAAAAAAATTTTTTTCACAAAAAAGCGAAAAAGTACTTGACAAAGTGGAGGAAGT
>CAZCZR010000071.1:0-8124 GCA_964503455.1 uncultured Lachnospiraceae bacterium
GCCGCAAACGCAACTCCGATCCCGAAAATTTATCGCGCTTTTTTAAATATTTTATAAATTAGGTCTTTACATTTTGCCCGATGTATGGTATAATATACGCATAACATAAAATTTTTCGGGCATGGCGGGCGTCTTTGTCCGCGCAAGCCGGATAAGCGAAAGGAAGATCATTATGAAGCACATTAAAACTCTTAACAATGCAAATCTGAAGGAAACAGCGTCAAAGGGCGGCTGCGGAGAATGTCAGACGTCATGTCAGTCAGCTTGCAAGACTTCGTGTACGGTTGCTAACCAGAAGTGCGAGAAATTCTGATTTCTGTTCAAATTTCAAATGATATCCAAGGCATAACGCCTTAGAATCGGGGCTGTTGCGACTTGCAGCCCCTGATTTTTTTATCGGTGCCTTTGAGGAAAAGCTTTAAAACAAATATTAAGGAGCAAATAAAATTGATACATAAATATAAGCTGCTGGGACAGAACATAGTAATGGATATATATTCGTCCGCCGTTCATGTGGTGGATGATGTGGTGTACGATATGCTTGACTGTATCAGCGAGCCGTTCACCCCGTCCGAGGAAGTGCCGTCTGAAATACGCGCCGCGCTTTCGGACCGATACACAAACGGCGAGATCAGCGAGGCGTACAGCGAGATAGTCGGTCTTTACAAAGCCGAACAGCTTTTCACGCCGGATTATTACGCCAAAATAGCTGAAAACTGGCACAAGAAAACGGTTGTAAAGGCGCTGTGCCTTCATGTTGCGCACGACTGCAATCTAAGGTGCAAATACTGTTTTGCCGACACCGGCGAATTTCACGGCGGCAGAAGCCTTATGAGCGCCGAAACGGGGAAGAAGGCTATCGACTTTGTCATCAAAAACTCAGGCGAGAGAAGAAATATTGAGATAGACTACTTCGGCGGCGAGCCGCTGATGAATTTTGACGTTGTAAAGGAAATAACCGAATACGCCAAGGAGCAGGCGAAGCTGCATGACAAGGTATTCCGCTTTACAGTCACAACGAATGGAATTTTGCTGAATGACGATATTAAGGAATATATCAACGAGAATATGTCAAACGTTGTGCTTTCGATAGACGGCAGAAAGGAAGTAAACGACCGTATGCGTTGCCGCGTTGACGGCAGCGGCTCCTATGACGCGATAGTGCCGAAGTTCTTGGATATAGCCGAAAGCCGCAATCAGGACCGCTATTATGTACGCGGCACATTTACGGCGCATAACCTTGATTTTTCAAAGGACGTTATACATCTGGCGGATCTCGGTTTTAAGCAGACAAGCGTCGAGCCTGTTGTCGCGCCCGAAAACGAGGACTACGCTATTACGGAAAAAGACCTTCCCAAAATATACGGCGAGTATGAAAAGCTTGCCGATGAGTATGTAAAGCGCAGAAAGGAAGGAAAACCGTTTAATTTTTTCCATTTTATGATAGACCTTGATCAGGGGCCGTGTGTTGTAAAAAGGCTTTCCGGCTGCGGCGCGGGCTGCGAGTATCTGGCGGTGACGCCCGAGGGCGACTTGTATCCGTGCCACCAGTTCGTCGGCAACAAGGACTTCCTTATGGGAAACGTTTATGACGGAGATATAAACAACGATTTGAGGACACAGTTTGAAACAACGAATATCTATACAAAAGAAGCCTGCAAAAACTGCTTCGCAAAATTTTATTGCAGCGGCGGATGCAGCGCTAACGCGTATAATTTTAACAAGGATATAAATAAACCCTATTCGCTTGCGTGCGATATGGAGCGCAAAAGAGTTGAATGTTCTATAGCCATAGCGGCGGCGCTGGCGGAATAGGAATTTTCGGAGCAATGATATGATCACCTTTGAGGATATAAAGTCAAACAAAGAAATACGCGCGTGTATAATACGCAGCGATGAAACGCTAAAGCAGCTCGGCTACACCGAACACTCCTTCGTACACGCGGGCATAGTTTCGCGCAATGCCGCAAAGATCCTTGCGGATATGGGCAGGTACACCGAGCGCGATGTAGAGCTTGCGCGCATAGCGGGATATATGCACGATATAGGCAATGTGGTGAACCGCATTGAACACGCTCATTCGGGTGGAGTATTGGCGTATACGCTGCTTACGCGCATAGGGATGGACCCGTCGGAGGCGGCGCTTATCGCCTCGGCGGTGGGAAATCATGACGAGAAAACGGGCAACGCTGTCAATCATATAGCCGCGGCGCTTATCCTTGCCGACAAGACGGACGTCCGCCGCAGCCGTGTACGCAGAGATCATGAAATGGCGTATGACATCCACGACCGCGTAAACTATGCCGTTGAGGATTGCCGTTTGGCGGTTGACAGGGAGAACAACAAGATTGTCATAGATATTAAAATAGATACCGATGTGTCATCACTGATGGATTTTTTTGAGATATTCCTTACAAGGATGATAATGTGCCGCCGTTCAGCCGAGTATTTCGGCATGAAGCTGCGGATAATGGGCAACGGCTCGCAGCTGTTATAAAAAAGCAAACCGTAATGCGTTAGCGCATTATAAAATATATTAAAAGGAGAGATTTACAATGATCAGAAAAGGCTTTAAGATGTACCTCTACGAGGGCATGGCTGATGAGTATGAGAAAAGACACAATATGCTCTGGCCGGAGATGAAGGATATGATCCACGAGCATGGCGGACATAACTATTCTATTTATCTGGATAAGGATACAAACGTCCTTTACGGCTACATAGAGATAGAGGACGAGGAGCTTTGGGCAAAGGGCGCCGATACGGAAATCAACAGAAAGTGGTGGGACTTTATGGCCCCCATTATGGAAACAAACCCCGACAACAGCCCCGTAAGCGTTGACTTGCGGCCCATGTTCCATCTGGATTAAACAGAAATACGCTGCCGTGCCGACACCGTTTCCGCGCGGCAGCTTTTTATATATGCGTTAACATTGTTTATGCATGCGTTAACATTGTTTATGCTTTTTTAATAATTTGTTTATGCTTTTTTTAGAATTGCCTGTTATAATGTAATCAGCCGGTAAGGATAAGGCACATAAGAGCAAGACACATAGGAAGATCAATACGCAAGAGATTTAAGCTTATCCGCCGGACTATATTGAGGAAAGGATCTGATAATATGAAGATCAACAAAAAAACAACAGCGCTGATATCCGTTGTAACAGGCTCCGTTATACTTGCCACCGCGGCATTTGCGAACTATGCTGCGTCCAACGGCTATGACGTTTACAAGTCGGCGTTAAAGGACTTTGTAAAGGAGAGAAACTACACGCAGGAGATGAGCGTAAGGCTAACGTTTGACGGCGAGGAGCTGTATGACGTGGAGTCGCTTTATGAAGAGGTGGATCTTGATTCAAACGCCGTGTACAAAAAGGAAACGGGAGATATTATCGAAGGCACCGATCAAAGACGTGTAAGCGAAACAAGCACCCGCGACGGCGAGGAAATTGAGATGTACAACTTTTCCCGTATTGAAAGCGGCGAGTATGTGCTTAAGCCGAATGTGTATATCAACGATTTAGACTACCGTGACGCCTACGGCTGTTTCACGGTAACGGCGGCCGACAATGACGCAGAAACCGTTGACAAGGCTATCCGCTTCGCGGAGCTGGCGGCGGATATGGTAGTCGGCGATCTGAAGAACAACTTTATCTATATGCGCGACACCGACAACGGTCATGAATACTCTATCGAGCTTGACAGCTTTCAGATACCAGAGATCATCAACGCCGGTATGTCGCTTATAGGTTCAGGCTATAAGGATAATGCCGAGGTGATCATAAACGGAGAGTCGAGCAGCTATAGGTCTGACGATCCGTTTTACAGAATGTATGAGGATATGTCGGTCAAGAGCGGCAAGTGCAGAGTTGTGGTAGACGATCAGGGCAGACTAAGGGAAAACGATATTACTGTGGAGCTGAGCGGCAAGGATTCCTCCGGTACGCAGCATACCCTTGCGATGGAATTTGCAATCAGCGTAAGCAAGTACGGCGAGACCGTTCCCAAGACCGTGGATATATCCGGATGTAAGGATGTAACTCGCGCATCGGAGATTAATAACGGACTTATCGAGGAGATAAAAACAAAGCTTGCTAATGAAGATCTTGACGAGGCTGAAAGATCCAATCTTGAAGCGGAGCTTAATTCCCGCATGAAGAATACGGCGGTGATAGACGGACCGGCAGTGACAGACGGAACGACGGCTGTATATGTTACGCAATAAATGAGAATGTGCGTCTGCGGCGGGATATGCCGCGGACGCGCTTCCTGCGGGGAAGGAGCAAATATGAGTGTACTTGAAATATCGTCGCTGACGAAGCTGTATAAAAACGGCAGAGGCATACGCCGCGTCAGCATATCGGCGGAAAAGGGAGATATAGTCGGACTTTTAGGCCCCAACGGTTCCGGAAAAACGACAACCATGAAAACAGTACTCGGACTGTGCCGCGCCGACGAAGGAAGGATTACCGTATTCGGAAAGGATATGGAGGAGCATTTTGAGGAGAATATGCGCCGTATAGGCGCTCTGATAGAGGCTCCGGCTTTTTACGGGGAGCTTACGGCAAGGAAAAACCTACAGATGTTCGCGAAGTACTATGACGGCGTGGATGACAAGCGCATAGATGAGGTGCTTGAGCTTGTACGGCTGTCGCAGTACAAAAAGGACAGAGCCGCGAGGTTTTCTCTGGGGATGAAGCAGCGTCTGGGTCTTGCTGCGGCGCTGCTGTCCAAGCCGGAGCTTGTATTCCTTGACGAACCGTCAAACGGCATCGACATCGAGGGAATGATAGAGATACGCGAGATAGTGAAGGGCATGAGCGAAAAATACGGCACAGCCTTTATAATATCGAGTCATCTGGCGGGAGAGCTTGAAAAGTTCTGCACAAAGGTAGCGGTCATGCACGAGGGCGAGCTGATAGCGTTTTCGCCGATCGGCGAGGCGCTTGAGTATCATCCGTCATTGGAGGATTACTACCTTGATACGGTAAAGGATAAAAGAGGGGAGATAACGCTGTGAAAACTTTAATGACAAGTATAGGAAACGAGTTTTATAAGCTGCTTATAAAGAAAAAGTACACGGTGTTTCTTCTGATAGCTATAGCTGTAAGCTTTACGCGCATAGGCGGCGGCGCTCTGGTGCAGAAGCTGTCAGGCGGCGAAATAACCGTGGCGGTGGGCAACATACCCGTTACAATGCTGGGACTTTTCGCGGAGGTGCTTGTGCCGCTTATCGTGTTTATGGCGGTAACGGACCTTATAGCGACAGAAATAAGCGAAGGCACATTCAAGGCGGCGCTGCTGCTGCCGCAGACAAGAATGAAGGTACTGACGTCAAAGGCGGGCGCGGCGTTTCTGATGGGAGCCGCTTACTATGTGATTTTGCTTATATCGTGCTTTATAATAGAGGCGGTATTCGGCGGAAATGTTGGCGAGCATATGCTGCTTACTACGGCTGCGTACCTTATAGACCTTGTGCCGCTCATGGTGCTTGTGCTTATGGCGTCGGTAATAAATTTTTCCGCAAAGGGACCGACATTTGCAATGTTTTTATGTATATTGATCTATGTTTTGACAAAGTACATGGTCTATTTCGTGGAAGGCTCCGGCGGGATACTTTTCACAGCGTATTTGCAGTGGCATAAGCTATGGATAGGCTCGACGCTTCCGGCGAGGGCGCTTCTGCCGAAGGCGGGAGTCATAATAGGCTCCGGCGTGCTTTTGTACGGTGTATCGTATATACTTATGGAAAGAAAAGAATTTTAAATGCTATGAAGATAAAGACTAAATTCACGGTCTCGAACGTGCTGATGCTTATAATACCTCTGACGATAATAGGAATAACCACCGCGTGCTTTTTGGTCATGTTCGCGGTGAGATTCCCGTCAAGCCGCGAGATGTACACAAAGCTTTCGCTTCTTGACCCCGCGAATATGATCGCGGTGCTGGGCGAGTTTTTTCAGCACAACCCCGATGCGGGATTATATGTGTTTATATGGGCGGTTTTATCGGTAGCTGTTCTGGCGGTAACGGTAACGGTCATAACGGGAAGCCTTTCAAGGAGCATACGCAAGCCTATAGACGAGCTTAAGGCGGCTGCCGAAAATATCCGCGAGGGCAATCTTGATTTTGAGCTTCTGGGCAACGAGTATGCAGAGTTTGACGAACTTTGCAGATGCTTTGACGATATGCGCACAGCTCTTAAGAGCTCGCGCGAGCGCGAGGCGCAGCTTCGCTCCGAAAGAAGTATGCTTTTAGCGAACATTTCCCACGATCTTAAGACGCCGATCACTTCCATAAAAGGCTATATCGAGGGCATCCGCGACGGCATAGCCGACACGCCCGAAAAGCTTGAGCGCTATCTTGACACCATCTATACCAAAGCCGTGATATTGGACGATATGGTAAGCAACCTGTCGGTGTATTCGAAGCTAGAGCTTTCGAAGCTGAGGTTTGAGTTTGAAAAAGGGAGCGTAAACGATTTTTTAAGCGACGTGCTTGCCGAATACAGGCTTGATCTGGAAAAGCACGGCATGGAGCTTACGACCGAGTTCTGTGAGGAAGATACAACGGTACTCATCGACTATGAGCAGATGCTTCGTGTCATAACGAACATTCTTGACAATTCGGTGAAGTACAAAAAAGAGGGAAGAGGTCTTATACGCGTAAGCACAAAAACGGAAAACGGCGGCGTTATAATCAGGATAGACGACGACGGGATAGGTATTTCCGCGGACGAGCTTGAAAGCGTGTTCGAGGAATTTTACCGCGCCGATGCATCGAGAAACCCCAACATCAAGGGCAGCGGACTGGGACTTGGCATAGCGAAGCAGATAATAACAGCGCACAAGGGCAAAATATGGCTGAAGCAGGGTGAAAACGGACTCGGCACCACGGCCATGATATATCTGCCCTTATGGAACCGCTAATCAATTAACGCCTGTCGGCTCAGCACACATTGAACCTGCATCTTTTCCGTCACTTAACGCTAAAGCTTCTTGACATACGCGAGTATGCCTGCGAGGATTCGGCGCATCTGACGAAAAATCCGGCTGCGTTCGCTGTAACCGTAATTAATCAGTGCTTCCGTTGGAGAAGGAGAAATCAAATGAAAAAGCGTATACTTATAATTGAGGACGATGTAAGCATAGCGGAGCTTGAAAGAGATTATCTTGAGATAAACGGCTTTTCAGCAGAGATCGCCGGAGACGGCAAAAAAGGTCTAGATATGGCGCTGCTAAATGATTACGATCTTATAATAATAGATGTAATGCTGCCCGTAATGGACGGCTTTTCTGTATGTACGGAGCTTCGCAGAAAAAAGGAGGTTCCTGTGATCTTCCTCTCCGCCAAAGGCGAGGATATAGACAAGATACGCGGCTTGGGACTGGGAGCGGACGATTATATGACGAAGCCGTTCAGCCCCAACGAGCTTGTGGCGCGGGTAAAGGCTCACATAGCAAGACGCGAGCGCATTTTAAACAGCATACAAAGTCCGGACAATGTTATAACCCTGCGCGGACTTTCGATAGATCTTACGGCGCGCAAGGTCACCTCCGGAGGCAAAGAAGTGACACTTACGGCGAAAGAGTACGATCTGCTTTCATACATGGCGAAAAACATCGGCAGAACTTTCACCAAGGAACAGCTCTTTGATCGCATATGGGGTATGGATTCCTTTGGAGAAATATCAACGGTGACAGTCCATGTCCAGCGCATAAGGGAAAAAATACGCCTGGGCGATGACCGATATATCGAGACCGTATGGGGAGTCGGCTACAGGATAAAATGATTCGGGCGGCTCCTTAAAAACCCACTCACAACCCTTACCCTCGCGGCATAATATATATTAATCCCGAGGGAAAGGAGGTCAGGATCATGGGTGAGTGCGGATGCAACAACGGCTGCGGCGGATGCAGCGGTTTCGATTTCGATATGATTTTGTGGGTACTTATCATTATCGTTATCGTTACCTGTATGTGTGACTGATACATGAATTGATTTTTATTCGGGGCGCTGCGTTATTTGCGGCGCCCCGATTGTTTTGAGGATGCAATATGGTATAAGTGAAATTTATATCAAATTATGCTTGAAAATTATACAAATAAGTGCTATAATGGTCAT
>CAZCZR010000072.1:0-7941 GCA_964503455.1 uncultured Lachnospiraceae bacterium
GTACGGGGCGGCTTGTTTTTGCGCGTTTTTATTGGGCGCAAGCCGCAATAAAAAATCCCTCCGCAAAAGATACGGAGGGATAATATATGTTTACTTATTCCATGAATAAAACTTTCTGATGTCCGCGCCGACTTTTTCGAGCTGATGCTCCGCCTTCATTCTTCTTGTGGCGTTGAAGTGCGCTCTGCCGTTTTTGTTTTCGGCAATCCACTTTGAAGCGAATGTACCGTCCTGGATCTCCTCAAGGATCTTCTTCATTTCCTTCTTTGTATCCTCTGTAACAAGACGCTTGCCCGTTTCGTAATCGCCGAACTCGGCTGTGTCCGAAATGGAGTATCTCATTCTTGAGAAGCCGCCCTCGTAGATAAGGTCAACGATGAGCTTCATCTCGTGGATGCACTCGAAGTATGCGTTTCTGGGGTCGTAACCCGCTTCAACAAGAGTTTCGAAGCCTGCCTGCATCAAAGCCGTAACGCCGCCGCAAAGAACAGCCTGCTCGCCGAACAGATCCGTTTCCGTTTCGCACTGGAAGGTTGTTTCAAGCACTGCCGCTCTCGCGCCGCCGATGCCCAGAGCATACGCCAGACCTATATCCTGAGCCTTGCCCGAAGCGTCCTGCTCAACGGCGATAAGGCACGGAACACCCTTGCCCGCAACGTACTCCGAACGTACCGTATGACCCGGACCCTTGGGAGCTATCATTATAACGTCAACATTCTCCGGCGGGATGATCTGCTTGAAGTGAATGTTGAAGCCGTGAGCGAATGCCAGAACCTTGCCCTCGCACAGATTCGGCTCGATATCTGTCTTATAGATGTCAGCCTGCTTCTCGTCGGGAACGAGCATCATGATAATGTCGCCCTTAGCGGCAGCCTCCGCCGTGCTGTATACGGGAATACCGTAATCTTCAGCAAGCTTGGCCGACTTTGAACCGGCTCTGAGACCTACTATAACATTAACGCCGCTGTCTTTCAGGTTCATCGCGTGAGCGTGTCCCTGTGAACCGAAGCCTATGATAGCTACGGTCTTGCCGTTTAAAAGACCGAGATTGCAGTCGCTTTCGTAAAATATTTTTGCCATTTTAAATTACCTCTTTCCTTTAATTTAAATTTATAAATTATAAAATGGTTTAACTGGTTTTATCAACACCTTCGGGTCAGTTTACCTTTAGCGTGTTGCTGCCTCTTTCAAGGGCGGTCATGCCCGTTCTTGAGATTTCCTCTATGCCGAAGCCGCTCATCAGCTCAATAAACGAGTCGATCTTTCTGTTTCTGCCGGTAATCTCTATAGTAATTGTAGTGCCGGACATATCTATTACGCTGGCGCGGTAAACGTTTACTATCTCGATTATCTCGCTGCGGGTTTTGGGAGTCGTGCGCACCTTTAAAAGCACAAGGCCTCTTTTTACTATATCCTCATCGTGAAGCGTCTTTATCTTGATAACGTCCACGAGCTTTCCGAGCTGCTTTGACACCTGCTCCACCACCTGGGCATCGCCGTTCACCTCGATGGTGATCCTCGACACGGTGGGATCCTGCGTTATCCCGACGGCAAGCGAATGTATGTTAAATCCTCTGCGGCTGAAAAGTCCCGTCACCTTTGAAAGCACTCCGGCGTGGTTTTCCACCAAAACCGATAATGTGTATCTCTCTGTCATATCATTTACCCTCCTTTTTCGGAAGATATTTGTCATTGAGCGAACCGCCCGTCGGCTCAAACGGATCCACCGACACTACCAGCAGATACGAGCCTTCCGCCTCAAGCATTTTGCTTATGGCAGCGTCAACGTCCTTGTTTTCGCAAACGACCCCGTTTTCAAAGCCGTAAGCCTCGGCAAGCTTGTTGAAGTCGGGATTTCCGCCTTCAAGCGATACCGCCTGATAATTCGACTTATACAAAAGGAACTGATGCTCATGAACCATGCCCAGACGCTTGTTCTCGAACACTACCATTTTAACCGGTATGTTCCACTGCTTCATGGTACCCATTTCGGGCAGATCCATCTGGAACGAGCCGTCGCCCATTACGGCGATGACCGGCGTCTTTCCTCCCAGCGCGGCGCTTGCGCCTATAGCTGCCGGAAGTCCGTAGCCCATGGTGCCGAAGCCTGCCGATGTGATAAACGATCTCGACGAGCGGAAGCGGAAGTTGTTCGCCACCCATATCTGGTTCTGACCGACCTCCGTCGATACATAAGCGTCCGAATTTGTAAGCGCCGAAAGACGCTGTATGAAATACTTCGGGTTTACATAACCCTCCGTTTCATGATCGCTGCCGTCTTTGGAGTATTGCTTGAGCTTTTCCGTTTCGTCAAGCCATTCCCCGCTTGCTTTAAGGTCCCCGATTTGAGGCATAAGCTGTTCAAGAACATCCTTTATATCTCCGACAACAGGTATATCCGGCTGCATATTCTTGCCGATCTCGGCGGGATCTATGTCTATGTGTACAAGCTTCGTTTTATTTTCAAGTCCCGCCGCGTTTGCAACGGAACGGTCGCCGAGCCTTGCTCCCATAACGACAACAAGATCGGCTTTATTTAAAATAAGGTTGGCGCCCTTGACCCCGTGCGAGCCAATCAGTCCGCAGTAGCGCGGATCGTCGGAGGGTATTGCGCCTATTCCCATCATAGTCGATACAACGGGAATATCGGTCTTTTTGATAAGCTCTCTAAATTCGTTCTCGGCATCGGAAATGGAGATGCCGCCTCCGGCAAGTATCACCGGCCGCGCAGACTCCTTCAGCGCCGCCGCCACCTTTTTCACCTGCGACTCGTTCGCCTTGCCCACAAGCTTATAACCCCTGATATTTACCTCGTACTTTTCATCGGGGTAATCAAATTCCCGCTTCAGAAGATCCATAGGAATGTCAACAAGCACGGGACCGGGCCTGCCGGTCTGGGCGATGTAGAACGCGTCATCAAGCACCTTGGGTATTTTGAGTCCGTCGTCTATAAGGTAATTGTGCTTTGTGAAGGGAATGGTCGCGCCGGTTATGTCTACCTCCTGAAAGGCGTCCTTGCCTATAAGCGCCGTTGTGACCTGACCCGTAAGCGCCACCATAGGCACCGAGTCCATATACGCCGTCGCGATACCGGTTATAAGGTTAGTCGCGCCCGGGCCGGAAGTCGCGGTGCATACGCCCGCGCGTTTGGTAACTCTCGCATAGCCCGACGCCATATGCGCCGCGCCCTGTTCGTTTCTTGTAAGAATGTGCTTTATCGGCGAAAAAGACAGCCTGTCTATTATAGGCGCGTTAGCGGCTCCGGGATAGCCGAACACTATCTTGACGCCGTTTTCCGAAAGCTTTTTCACTACCATTTCAGCACCGGTCATTTTCATTTAGATGTTCTCCTCTCTGCAAGCGGTCAAAAAACCGCCCATTCAAATTTCGGATCCGCGCCGGATATACCGTCGGGCGCAGATCATATATGAAAAACCAAAGCGGATAATATCGGTTTCTCGGGACGTGGTTTTATATATTTCACATCCTGCGGCAGCGGGTCTTTGTGCCGCCCGTGCCATTGTATAAAGGTTCTGATTTTATTCATACACACTATTATATCATTTTCATTCTTTTGTGTCAATAACTTTTTTAAATTTATCAGCGGTTTTTAGGGTAAATTCCCGCTTTACATAAAAACCGCTCCGCGGGAACGGAACGGTTTAAATTATGGTTTCTCATGACAAAATCATTATCGCTAAGCTGAAATATATCAGCAGGGACATGGCGTCAACGAGAGTTGTTATAAGAGGGCTCGCCATTACTGCGGGGTCGAGGCCTATCTTCTTTGAGAGGATGGGCAGCGTACAGCCGACAAGCTTCGAGGCAAGCACCGTACATACAAGCGTGAGCGAAAGCACAGCGTCTATAGCTATGCCGACTCTGTCTATAAGCATGACCTTGAAAAAGTTCGCCGCCGCAAGCGACAGACCGCATATCACAGCGACTCTGACCTCTTTCCAGACAACCTTCAGCGTGTCCGAAAACTTGACGTCGCCGAGCGACAGCGCCCTTATTACCGACACCGAGGCCTGGGATCCGGAGTTTCCGCCCGTGTCCGAAAGCATGGGGATAAACGCCGAAAGTATACCGTAGCTCGGCGTTACGGATTCAAAGCGTCTTATAATAATGCTTGAAAGCGTAGCCGAAAGCATCAGTATCAAAAGCCACGGGATCCTTGCGCGGAAGGTTTCAAGCACGCCTGTTTTCAGGTAAGGCTTATCCGACGGCGACATACCGCTCATTCGCGCAATATCCTCTGTCGCCTCGTCCTCCATGACGTCCATCGCGTCGTCGAAGGTCACGATTCCCACAAGCCGCTTTTCGTCATCGACTACCGGCATCGCAAGGAAGTTGTACTTTTTAAAGTAGTTCGCAACGACCTCCTGATCCTCCATGGTGTGAAGATAAATAACGTTTGTTTCCATTATATCTTCGATTATCTCATCCTCGTCCGCCAAAAGAAGCGTCCGCACCGATACCATGCCTATAAGCGTCTTGTTCTCCGCGGTGACATAACAGGTGTAGATAGTTTCCTTGTCAACGCCTGTGCGTCTGATACGCTTTATAGCCTCCTCAACAGTCATTTTCGGGCGCAGACTGACGTACTCGACTGTCATGATGCTGCCCGCGCTGTCATCGGGGTATTTCAAAATTTCGTTTATCATCTTGCGCGTCGCGGGGTCGGCGTTTTGAAGTATTCTCGTGACTACGTTCGCGGGCATCTCGCCCACAATGTCAACCGCGTCGTCAATATACAGCTCCTCGATAACCTCTTTAAGCTCTGTATCAGAAAAATTGCGTATCAGAAATTCCTGCTCGGAAGCGTCCATCTCAACGAAAACCTCCGCCGCCAGATCCTTCGGCAAAAGCCTGAAAAGTATCGGCAGAAGCTCCTCCGGCACGTCCTCGAATATGGACGCTATATCCGCCGAGTTCATGGTTGAAAGCACGTCGCGCAGAACAGAATATTTTTTACTCTCGCAAAGAGCTATGATCGTCTTGCCGAGAGTCGAAAGGTTTTTTTCCTCCATTTACATACTCTCCCTCCGTTTTTGGAATTTTTCCCAATAATAGAGAGCCGGGATAAGCACGGAACGGACACCGTCCCGATTCAATGCGCCCTCGCAAAGGCACCTCCCCGTCTCCCGTGACGGAATAATTACCGCCGGTTTCCATTCTGTGATCATCTCCTTTTTTTGATTTGGCAGGCATGACGCGATATATACCGCTTTCGCCGCCTTTTACTATTGTATCATAACCGGAAATATTTTTCAATACCCAATTATGATATTTTTTCGCCGAAAATAAAAAAATCCCTTGACATAAGAGATATGGCATGGTATAATGATGACAGATAAGCAGAAAGCGGTCAAACCGATGTTTCTGTTAGAAAAATTGGGTTACTGCAGAAAGAAATTTTCTACCAAATAACCGTCCTATTCCCGTAGGGCGGTTATTTCTTTGTTATCCAAAACATAAGCAATATTAACAATAACTGCAATGTTAACTCGCTCATGAAGAACTCCTTCCGAAACAGCCGCCGACCGCTTCGCCTATCCGCTTACCATTGTATCATAACCGGAAATATTTTTCAATACCCAATTATGATATTTTTTCGCCGAAAATAAAAAAATCCCTTGACATAAGAGATATGGCATGGTATAATGATGACAGATAAGCAGAAAGCGGTCAAACCGATGTTTCTGTTAGAAAAATTGGGTTACTGCAGAAAGAAATTTTCTACCAAATAACCGTCCTATTCCCGTAGGGCGGTTATTTCTTTGTATTTATATGGCGAGTTCGGGGTAAAAGGCGTTATGTCCGGCTGTCCGCAATATAGCCGCCCACTTTAAAATTTTTCCGTATCACACAAAAAAGAGGCGCTGTTTTGCGCCTCATGGTGTATATTTCATGCTATTAATTTTGCTTTTCTGTGTTGTTATCTGATCACATATTTATATTGTGACCCATCTTTGAATGTTATTGTTACGGATAACGGCTTATCTGACGTTTCAACCTCCTGAGGACAGTTTATCAGACAATGGACGCCTAATGTCTGAAGCGGATTTATAGAATTAATATTTGCGTACGTAAAATCACCGTCCGTATCGGTAATAATATTAAATCCTGTATATGTATAACCGTTATCATAATCCGCTGTTGCAGAATAAATCTCGTCGCATTTTATATCTTGTTTTTGAAGATTTTTTACGCTTGCATTAACATAAATATATACCTGTCCGCTATCAGCGGAATAATGTCGATAGTAGCTTGGAGGATTATCAGGCTTAACATCATAGGAAAGCTGAACCTTATTTAACGTGAACTCATACTCTTGGGTCGTAATTGTCTGACCCAAAGAAATGACCGGTATCGGTGTTGCCGAGGGTGCCGCTGTAGCCGTTGGTGCCGCTGTAGCCGTTGGCGCAGATGTTGCCGGTACCGTCGATGGCGAAGAAGGCTTTTGAGTAGACGGCACCAATTGATTTTTTTGTACTGTATTGTCATTAGACCGATTGTTTGTATTATTAAAGACTTTTATAGCTCCAATGCCTATTGATACTAAAAAAATCAGGATAAATGCTCCTAAGCATATTTTTAATGAAGGAATTTGATTTTTATATTTCATTATCTTACTTTCAAATTCTTCATATGTGTTTTTATTCATAATCAATAAAGTAATATATGGTAAAAACAAAAACGCTTCTGAAATATGATATATTTTCCACATAAAGCCTGTTACAAAAGGTAGCTGCGCATTAAAAAATTCAAAAATATCATAAGCGGTCAATATTATTAACAGAGCAAGTATGACTTTCTCGCTGCCCTTGTTTTTGGTTAACTTTAACGCGAGCAGTATAAAGGCAATGCTCATAATGCTGTATGCAATAAAATATTGTATAGAAAAAGCAACGCCTAATTGTATTGTTCTTAAAACAAATCCTAACAAACCTAATGAAATACCAAAAACAACAATATCATTACAATATTTATTTTTATTATATACATCTGCTGAATAGATTATATTTGCTATACTTGCAAGAATTATACACATTGCAGAAATCAACGGTATTGCCGCCAGTTGCATTTCCGCAATAAATAAAAATGAACATATTATAGAAATAATGCTGAATGCCAATAAACAAACTCTGCTTTTAGATGCAATAAATTTATGTACAAAATTGTCTATATAATTATTTTCGTTTTCCATATGTGTCTCCTTTTTTATTTTCAAACACTATTCATATTTATTGTACAGTAAGAGTATAGGCGTATTGATAATCAGACAATTCCTTTTCCTCTCCCAAAGTAATTTGATTGTCAGAAGCAAATTGATCATTAAAACCTATATTGAGAACAGCTGATTGATGATTGTTTGCAAGCTCATCAGGGATTTGTGCATATATTGTGTATGTATATAGTGTTAACGGTGCAAGACTATATGTTGACTGTCCGTTTGTTTTAATTATATTTATACTCCCTATATTATATGAATATCCATCAATAACCGCATTGCCCTCAATATTTATATTAGATATTTCTTCTTTAGATAAGCTTTTGATTTTTCCGCGCATATAAATAAACTTAGAGCCCTCTACAGCTTGAGGACCGCTTATGTAAGTTGAATTGTCGGTTTTAATTGATGTTCTTATATCATCTTTTATTCCACATTCTTCAATCGTCATTTCCGCAAAATCCAAGGAGATAGTATCTCCGGCTGCAATTTGCGTCAACTGAACCTCTTTTTCCTCGGTTTTAGATACATCTCCATTAGATACAGTTTCATCAACAACAGATCTTTCATTGCTGTTATCTCCGCAAGAACAAAGCGAAAACGCCATAACTCCTGTTAATAACAATGTAATTAGTTTCTTCATAATATTTATCTCCTATTCCTTTTTTATCAAAACCTTTTTCTCAATTACTTCCAACTTGTAA
>CAZCZR010000073.1:0-7732 GCA_964503455.1 uncultured Lachnospiraceae bacterium
ATGGTTTTTGTATGCCGTTTCCGGCTTTAGTTTTTACCTTACCACAAGCTTCTTATCCTCACAGTCCACGGTCACGGACGAGCCGGGGGTTATCTCGCCGTCTATTATCTTTTCGGAGAGCATATCCTCGACGCGGCTCTGTATCGCGCGGCGCAGGGGTCTTGCGCCGTATTCCTCATCAAAGCCGGACTCGGCGATTTCCGCTATTGCCGCATCTGTAAACGATGCCGTTATGCCGCTTTCGCTAAGGCGCTTTTTCACGTTCTCGATCATAAGCGACGCTATGCTTTTTATATTCTCCTCTGTAAGACGGTCGAACACGATTATATCATCTATCCTGTTCAAAAACTCCGGCTTGAAGGCTCTCTTTACTTCAGCCATTACCTTTTCGGTTATCTTATCGTGTTCGCTCTTTCCCGCGTCAGCTTCTTCTTTTCCGAAGCCGAGACGCGAGCCCTGCTTTCCGAGTATGCTCTTCGCTCCCAGATTGGAAGTCATAATAATGACGGTGTTCCTGAAATCCACTCTCCTGCCTTGAGCATCGGTGAGAATACCGTCCTCAAGTATCTGCAGCATGATATTAAACACATCCGGATGCGCCTTTTCTATCTCGTCAAACAGAAGCACACAGTACGGCTTTTTCCTTATCTTCTCGGTGAGCTGTCCGCCCTCCTCAAAGCCTACATATCCCGGAGGCGAACCGATGAACTTCGATACGGCGTGCTTTTCCATATACTCCGACATATCGACTCTGATCATATCGTCCTCGGAGCCGAACATTACCTCGGCAAGCGACTTTGAAAGCTCTGTCTTTCCCACGCCTGTGGGACCTAAAAACAGGAATGAGCCTATCGGACGCTTCGGATCCTTCAAGCCGGCTCTGCCGCGCCTTATCGCCTTGGACACGGACTTTACAGCCTCGTCCTGACCTATAACGCGCTCATGCAAAAGCGCTTCAAGGTTTTTAAGCTTTTCGTTCTCGCCCTCGGTCAGACGCTTTACAGGTATTTTCGTCCACTCCGACAATATCTCCGCAATATCATCCGCGTCAACGGTCAGTCCCGCTGAACTGCCCTTTTCTTCCCATTTGTTCTTCTTTTCGTTGTATTCCTTCTCAAGCGCAAGCTCCTCTTTGCGGATGTCCGCCGCCTTTTCAAAATCCTGCGCCGCAACTGCCGCTTCCTTTTCGGCGGCTATCGCCTTTAACCGCTTTTCGATGCCCTGTATGCCCGACGGTGCGGTCTGCGTGTCAAGACTCTTTTTGCTGGACGCCTCGTCTATAAGGTCGATCGCCTTGTCCGGCAGGAAACGGTCGGAAATGTATCTCGCCGACAGCTTCACCGCCGCTGACAGAGCCTCGTCCGTGATAGAAACCTTGTGATGCGCCTCGTACTTGTCGCGGATGCCCTTCAAAATCTCAAGCGTTTCTTCCTCGGTCGGCTCGCCTATAATCACAGGCTGAAAACGCCTTTCCAAAGCCGCGTCCTTTTCGATGTACTTCTTGTACTCCTTCAAGGTGGTCGCTCCCACAAGCTGAAGCTCTCCCCTTGCAAGGGACGGCTTTAGGATATTCGACGCGTCCATCGCGCCCTCGGCGCTTCCCGTACCGACAATGGTGTGGATCTCGTCTATAAACAGGATAACATCGCTGTTTTTCTTGACCTCGTCAATAATGGCGTTCATGCGTTCCTCAAACTCGCCCCTGTACTTAGCTCCGGCAACTACCGATGAAAGATCCAGCGCCAACAGACGCTTGTTCTTCAAGGGCTCCGGAACGCTGCCCTCGGCAATCCTCTGCGCAAGGCCTTCCGCCACAGCCGTCTTACCTACACCCGGCTCGCCTACAAGACACGGATTGTTCTTGGTGCGGCGCGCAAGTATCTGGATAACTCTGCTTATCTCGGTATCTCTGCCAATAACCGGATCACAGCCGTTTTCACGGGCTATCTGCGTTAAATCGCGGGAGTACTTGTCAAGGGTGGGCGTCGATGACTGACCGCCTCTCTCCCCCTGTTTTTCCGCCGCCGAAAAGGCGAAGTCGTTCTTTATCTGCGCGGCAAGGTTCTTTGCAAGCAATCCGCAGTCAACGCCCATGCTCTCTATTATCTTGACCGCCAGTGCCGACCTGTCGCTGATCAGCGCTATTAAAATATGCTCCGTACCGACATAGCTGTGAGCAAGCTGTCTTGCCTCGGCCGCGCTTAGCTGAAGCGCCCTCTTGCTTCTGGGCGTAAAATCTATCTGCGACGACGGATCCAGCGGATCGCCGGTGCCTATGACGCGCTTTATTATACCGAGAGTTGTGTCATAGTCCGCGCCGCTGTCGGCAAGCGCTCTCGCCGCAACGCCCGTACCCTCGCGTATCAAACCGAGCAGTATATGCTCGCTGCCTATATACGGATGCCCCAGCTCCAGAGCCGATTTCCTCGCCAGCTCCAAAGCCGCTTTCGCTTTTTCTGTAAATTGTACTGACATATCCTATTCCTCCTTCATATCTGTTGTCCGTTATATGCTATAAATTGTTTGTTATGAATCGTTTGTTATGAATTATTTGTCTGCTATATCAGGCTTCTCAGCACCTCGGCGCGCTTTTTGTCGCGTTCCTCGGGCGAAAGCTCCTCGCTGCCGGAAATTACCGCCGGCTCGGTCATTACCACAGCCTCAACAAGGCTCATTTTGTTTTCATTCGGTATTATACCCATATTCTGCCCAAGCATTACATCGGATAAAAGCGCCTTTGCCTCATCCGACGAGATCATTCTCGCGTATTTGAGCGTACCGTAGGATCGCCACAGCTTATCGGCGACTGCGGAGCCGTTCTTTTTCATAAGGCTTTCTCTGGCTTTTTTCTCGGCGTTTTCTATCTGTCCCGCCACATTTTTGACTGCGGCTATTATATCCTCCTCCGAAATGCCCGACGTTACCTGATTGGATATTTGGTACATACATCCCTTTGCCTCGGAGCCTTCGCCGTACATTCCGCGCACCGCTATGCCCAAAGACGACGCGGATGAAATAATGCTTTGCATACTTCCCGCCGCAGACAGCGCCGGAAGATGCATCATCACAGACGCTCTCAAGCCTGTGCCGGTATTGGTCGGACACGCCGTCAGATAACCGAACTCCTCATCAAAGGCATAGTCAAGCTTTTGCTCTATCGCGTCATCCGCCGCGTTTGCCGCGCTCCAAGCCTCGTCAAGGCACTCGCCCGGACGTATCACCTGTATGCGCAGATGATCCTCCTCCATAAGCATAATGCTCATTGTCTTGTCGGCGCTCACCATATACGCCTTGCCTGCGCCCTTTAGCATATCAAAGCTGATAAGATGCTCCTCCGCAAGCGCGCGCCGCCGCTTCGGATCCATAGCCGACAGATCGAAAAACTCCATATCCTTCCCTATCGCCGACTCCGACACCGCCTTTTTTATCCTCTCCGACACCGCCGCCTTGTCCGAAAGCGCGTTCGGGAACGGACAGTCCGCAATATTTCTCGCAAGCCTTATCCTTGTGCTGATGATTATATCCGATGTATTGTTCTTGTACCAGATCATTTTAATCCCCTCTTTTCCTCTATTGCGCGTATCTTTTTATGGATCTCGGCGGCTTCTGAATATCTCTCGTTTTTTACGGCTTCCGAAAGCTTTGCTTTTAAAGCTTCGTATTCCTTTTTAGCTTTCATGTCGCCGCCCGTCCTTGACGGTATCTTGCCGATATGCTTCGATGACTTCTGCGTCTGTGAAAGCACCTGTCTTATAGTCGGGCGGAATGTGTCATAGCACTTGCCGCAGCCGAGCCTGCCTAGCTTGGAAAACTCGCTGTACGTGCGCCCGCAGCCGGGGCAGCGCTTTTCCTCGTGGTATATGTGCGGGAATATATCAAACCCGTCAAAAAAATCCGAAAACATATCATACATGGTAAAATTCCTCCTTAATCAAACGCCCGATTACATGAATTGCCGTATCGGGCTTATTCATTTTTCCGGTTTGCGTTAAGTGCATTTAATACGGATCGCTTATTGCAAATTAACCGATACTGATCAGCACCTGCTTTAAAATACTTGCCCTCAGCCGCGCCGCGTCGGGATTGGGCAGGCGGATCGCCTCATCCGAAAGCGCCGCGTCCAAAACCCGTCCGGCATCCTCCGAAACCGCGCCCGATGATACAAGATACGCCGCTACCGCTTTCGCGTCCGCCCGGCTTATCGAGTCGCCTATGCCCTCAATTATTGACGAGGGCGATGAGCGCAGCCGCATTATCCTGATGTATCCTCCGCCGCCGCGCTTTGACTCCACAGTGTAGCCGCGCTCCGGCGTGAACCTTGTCGATATAACGTAATTGATCTGCGACGGCACACATTCAAACACCGACGCTAACTCGTTGCGCTTAAGCTCCGCTTCGCCGTTCTCCTTTAACAGCTCCGTGATAAAAAGCTCTATCCTGTCGCTTATTCCCATATCCTCACTTCCCCCGATTTTTAACCTTATTTTTTTGACTTTGACTTTCTTTGACCTTTTGTAATTGTATTATAACATCGTCCCGCGTGCTTGTCAAGTGTTTTTCTGTATATATTTTGTGAACAATTTGTTAATAAGCGATAAAAAACCTCCGTAAAACTTTGCCGTCTTACGGAGGGTACTTTCTCGTCTTAATTATTTCTTTTCATATATGCCGCTTATAAGCTTATCCGTCAGGTCGATCCTCCTCATGCCGGTATAATATCCCGCCACGGAGGCGACGAGCGGCACGGCAAACACGATAACCATTCCGACTGCGCTGAAGCCGCCCATGCTCATTTTCACTATGGCAACATACGGGAATGTCCACATATAAAACAGCATATTGTTTATTGAGCTTGAAAGCGAAAATATATAGCCGTCGATGGAAGCAAAGCGCCATGTCACCCAATAAAGTCCCCATAAAAGCAGCGTCGCCGCCCATATCGAAGCGGTCAGCAGCAGGCTTTTACGCATATCGGGCTTAAACTGCGAGTACGAGCGCGTATCATATACCGCCGTCTTGTGCGCGGCGTTGTATATGCAAAGAAAATTGACCGCACCGAATACCACCGAAAATATATACTTCCATACCGGCGCTTCCACAAACCACCAGAACACAAGCGTTCCGAACAGAAACGCTATCACCGAGCCTTCCAGATGCGCAAGCACCGATGACATACACTGCCCGAAAAGAGTTCTTTCGGCAGGATTATCTATTTTCCGCTCTGTTATTGTATTTTCCATGATTTTCTCCTTTCAGCTCTTTGTTATTTGAGTATCCGTATAGTAATGCAAAAGTATATCCCGATAACCGCTGCCCGCGTCCGCCATATATTTTGCTCCGTACTGGCTCATCCCGACGCCGTGACCGTAGCCTTTGACGCTGAAATAATACATTCCGTTATTCTCCGTGATCACAACATTTGTCGATCTTAGTCCGAACAGTGTGCGGAACTCCGTTCCTTTTACGTTCACTCCTCCGAGAGTCACCGTCTTAAGACCTCCTGCGGGCGACTTTTCAAAATCGCCTATAACGCCTTTGTCCGCGTCAAAATCAGCGTACTTTTGCTTAACCGTTTTTTCAAAATCCTCACCGCTTATCACAAGCTCGGAGTTATAGTCCGGCGCCTGCTTATCCCATTCGGAATCCACGCTTACAAGATAGGGATATTCTCCTCCCCACACATCCTCCGCCGCCTCGGTTTTGCCTGAAGATATTGAATGGAACACAGCCTCTATCGCTTTGCCCTCATACGTTACAAGCTCGCCCTCGGTCGCTTTTACGGCATTTTTCATCTTGCGGTAATTTTTTCCGTAATCTTCTCCCCAGCTTTCCTTCAGCTGCGAACGGCTTTTCCATGCCTTGCAGTGCGTGCTGTCGGTGCAGATGTCCGCGCCATGATGCTCCTCCGGCTTTGCGGACGACAGCTTCTTATTTATAAGGTACGTCCTTGCAGCGACAGCCTGCGCCTTTAAAGCCTCCTCCGGAAACTCCGCGGGCATCTCGGCGGCTGTCACGCCCGTAAGATAATCGCCGATTTTCATCGTGCGCACCTCGTCCTCATCCGCGATATACACCTTTACCCTCTCATCGTCAACGCTTCTTTGCGATGTGCCGTGAAGCGTCACCGCCGCAAACGGTATCACAAAAAATATCATAGCCGTATAGATCAGTATCAGCGCAAGCCTTTTCATATCATCAGCCCCTTTACCAATAAATATGAAAGAACTGTGCGGGATATGAGGATTTTATGCGCGGTTCATATCGTCATGCTCCGCTATATATTTTTCCAGTATTCCCGCCGCGTCGGCTATTATGTCGGGGCAAGGACGCTTTTTGTAGTATTCGGCGGTACGCTTTTCAGGTATGTGGGATTCCTTTTTATCGCCTATGCCAAGAAGCTCCCTGCATACGATACTGCCGTGACGCTCTTTGAACTCGCCGCAAAGCTCCCGCACTTTTCCGTAAAGCTCCGCTTTTTCGTCAAAGTCCTTTGGTGTGCTGTAGCCGTATTTCATACCCGCCGCCATAAGCATACCCGACACTGCGCCGCATACCTCTCTCATGCGTCCCATACCCCCGCCGAACGGCGACGCCAGACGCACTGCCGTTTCAAAATCCATGCCCAGTTCCTCGCAAAAAGCCCCGAACACCGACTGCGAACAATTATATCCCGACAAAAATAACTCTCTTGCCCGTTCCGACTTAGTCATTGCCGTTCTCCGCGATCATTTTTTCAAAGACCGGCTCCATTCCCTCAAAGAACGGGCCGTCAAATATTTCTATAGCTCCCTTGTCGCAGATATTGGCAAGCTCAGGATCGATCGGAAGCTTTTCTATGATGTTCAGTCCATGCGCTTTCGCGACTTCGTCAATGCCGCTTTCGCCAAACACGGATATTTCCTTTCCGCAGTCCGGACATTTAAGATAGCTCATGTTCTCCACAATGCCGAGGATCGGTATCTCCATCATTTCAGCCATATTTACAGCCTTTTCAACTATCATCGAAACAAGCTCCTGCGGCGACGCCACAACCACTATGCCGTCTACCGGCAGCGACTGAAACACCGTCAGCGGCACATCGCCCGTTCCCGGAGGCATATCCACGAACATAAAATCAATATCGCCCCATGCGACATCCGTCCAAAACTGTGTCACGGTGTTTGCAATGACCGGACCTCTCCAGATGACAGGGTCTGTTTCGCGCTCCAAAAGCAGATTCAAAGACATTACCTTCGTATCAAGGCGCGTATTGACCGGATAAATAAATTCTCCGTCGCCGTAAGCCTTCTGCTCCGTAATGCCGAACATCCTCGGTATCGACGGTCCCGTTATATCGGCGTCAAGCACAGCCGTTTTAAAACCCATTCTGTTAGCTGCCACCGCAAGCATTGAAGTCACCATCGACTTGCCTACCCCGCCCTTGCCGGATACGACCGCGATAACCTTTTTTATATTGCTTTTCTCATTCTGCCGTTCCTTCTGTATTGCATTCCTCTCGCCGCAGTCCGCGCCGCAGCTTGAGCAGTCATGCGTACATTCTTCACTCATGTTTTTGAACTTCCTTTCAGTATTTGTATACGATCCGATGTAATGCTATTATAACACTTCCGCCGCGTATTGTCAAGGCATTGCCGCGCCGATTTCGTTCATATGCGTCAAGGCAAAAATCACGGGGCCAAAAAAGAAACCCGCCGCACGAAGCAGCGAGTCCCCTGAATATCCGAATTTTATT
>CAZCZR010000074.1:0-7562 GCA_964503455.1 uncultured Lachnospiraceae bacterium
CTTTTTCCTCGGCTATGCGCTTTGCTTCGGCTGCCTCGGCTGCGGCTTTTTCCTCCGCCTTTTTATTATCTGCAGCTTTTTTAGCCATCATGTCCGCTCTTAATTTTTCCAAATCTTCATACGATTCGCCAAATTCCTGAGTATATACGTCTACTATCATACCCGCCTGATCTTCCGTTATCTGAGAAGCGGCGGATTTCACCTTTACTCCCATTTCCTCCAGCTTGGATATCATATCCTTCGCTGTTACCTTCAAGTCTTTTGCAAGTTCCTGTACCTTCATAGTATCTGCCATATTATATAACCAATCCTTTCCGGCTGATATTACCGCTTAGCGGCGTGACCTCCCTGATTGCCATTATCTGTTTTTATTATTTAAGAAATTATATTCAAAACCGCCTTGGCAAAGCTTTCGTCAGTTACGGCGAGAACCGCCGTTTCGGAGGTCCCTATCGCCCTTGAAATCTGATCTTTTGTGGAATAAACAATATATCTTGCTTTATAATAAGCGCAGGAGTCTGTTATGGATTTTTTCGTGTTTTCCGACGCGTCCGACGCTATTATGACCAGCCGCGCCTTTTTTGCCCTGATTGTTTTTTCCGTATTCGGCGCGCCCGGAGCGATCCTGCCCGCGCGCTTCGCAAGTCCAATCATTCCCAAACACTTATCCATAATCCTTCTCCCGTCCGCCGAACGTCTTAGCGTCCGGCTCTTTCATTCAAGGCATCCGACAATGCCTCCTCCGCACTGACGCCGAGCTGACGTCCGATGCTCTTCTTTTTTAAAGCCAAGGCGATGCATTTTATATCATCGCACAAATACGCACCCCTCGCAAGCGTCTTTTTGCTTTTGTCCATAACGGCTTTCCCGCCGTCCGGTACAAACCGCAAAAGCTCATTTTTCGGCCGCCTTGTACGGCAGGCGGCGCAGCGTCTTTCGGGGATGTGCCTTTCTTTTAGCTGCTCTGTCTTACTCATCGTCGGAGCCCAGCTTTATATCCTTGATATCGTCATAGTCCTCTATCGCGTCAAGATCCTCCGCCGTGTCAATATCGTCGAAGTCCTCGTCCCCGATAAAGCCGTCGTCATCCGCCTGCGCGTCCGATATTATGTCTATCCTCCAGCCCGTAAGCCTTGCCGCAAGACGCACATTCTGTCCCGACTTGCCTATCGCAAGAGAAAGCTGCGAATCGGGTACCACAACTCTGGCGGTTCTTTCAAGCTCGTTCGTCCTGCACGAGATGACCCTTGACGGAGAAAGCGCCGCCGAGATAAATTCTGCGCTGTCCTCGCTCCACTTCACTATATCTATCTTCTCATCGCCCAGCTCATCGCCGATATTCTGAACTCTTATGCCCCTCGGGCCTATGCAGGCGCCCTGCGCGTCAACGTTAGGGTCATTTGAGTAAACGGCTATTTTCGTGCGCGAGCCGGCTTCCCTTGAAATGCTCTTTATCTCGACAATTCCGTCCTTTATTTCGGGGACCTCCCTCTCAAAGAGCTTTCTGACAAGTCCGGGATGCGTCCTTGAAAGAAGTATCTGCGTTCCGCGAGTGCCGTTTTTAACGTCCGACACATAGCAAAGTATCGGATCGTGCAGCTCATATTCCTCGCCCGCCGTCTGCTCCGACGAGGGCAGTATCGCCTCGATCTTGCCGATGTCAACGTATATGGTGCCATGCTCTATGCGCTCCACCGTACCCGTTACAAGCTTGTTGATCTTCTCGGTGTACTCGGAGAATATTATTCCTCTTTCCGCCTCGCGCAGACGCTGCGTCACGACCTGCTTCGCCGTCATTGCCGCTATGCGCCCGAAGTTCTTCGGCGTAACCTCAATGTACACGCTGTCGCCGACCTCATAAGCGCCGTTTATTTTGCGCGCGTCCTCCAAGGATATGCAGTACTGCGGATCCGCATCCTCCATACTTTCGACTGCCTCCTTGCGGGTAAATACCTGTATGGTGCCGGTTTCACGTTCTATGCGCACCTCAACATTCTGCGCAGAGTTGAAGTTCCTCTTATACGCCGCGACAAGCGCCGCCTCCAGGGCGTCAAGTATAATATCCTCGCTTACGCCCTTTTCCTTACACAGATCAGTCAAAGCGCTTATAAATTCCTTATTCATTTTTCAAACCATTCCTTTCTTCCGAATCTAAAACTCAAAATGAAGCTTTATATACGCAGCCTCATTCTTTTTTACTTCCTTTGTTCCGTTTTCCGTTTCTATAACGGCGGTGCCGTTTCTGTAATCGGTCAAGATTCCCGAAAACTCCTTTTCGCCGTCCTCCGGCGCCTTAAAGAGCTTCACGTCCACCTCTCTGCCGCGATAGTATAGAAACTCGCGCTCCTTGGCAAGCGCCCTGTCAACTCCCGGAGAGGATACCTCAAGGATGTAGTTGTCCTTTATGGGATCCGCCTCGTCCAAAAGCTCTCCAAGCTCTGTCGAGAACTTCTCGCAGTCGTCAATGCCCGTGCCGCCCTCTTTGTCGATATACACGCGCAGATACTGTGTGCCGCCTTCTTTTTTGTATGATACGTCCACTACATAAATCCCCGTGCCGGACGCTGTCTTTTCCGCCATTTCCATTACGGCGGTCTCAACTTTGTTTGCCATAGATATCCTTCCTTATGGGTGAGTCTCCTCACACAAATATAAAGAGTGAGTCTTTCGACTCACTCCCCTCTGCCTCTATTCTACATACTTATTATACCATAATTTAACGGCAAATGCAAGCATTTTTTACATTAAGTATGTATTTTTTTTATTTTTATCCAATATGTCATATCATACCGCCCAAAAGCGCGGTTGTTTTGTGCGTGTTGCTTAAGGGACCGCTGACTTATCAGCAGCAATTGTTATCGCAGCAGTTATTGTCGCAGCAGTTGTTTGTGCAGCAGTTGTTTCCTCCGAAAAGATTTCCGTCGGAGCAGCAAAGCACCAATACGATTATTATCAGTATCCAGATCCAGCTGTTGTCATTGTTTCCGCAGCCACCGAATAAACCCATAGCAATACCTCCTTTATTCAAATGCCGCTTGTTATAAGGCATTTACGGTATATACTATGCGTCCCGCGCCCTGTTGTGACACTCGGACTTATTTAATCAGCTGCTCTTTAAATATAAATGTGCCGCCGCTTTCGGTTATCATAAGCAGTATACTTTGCTTATCCCTTGTCTTGATACAGGTCGTCCAGCCGAGATCCGTCTGCTGGATAGGTGTGTAGAAGCTGCCCGGATAATGGGTCTCTAAATATTTGCCCACCGCTTCGTGCTGACGGCGGAAGCGCGGACCGTTAAAAATGCCCTTTCCCTTCACAGCGCCGTAAACAGCCGTGACAGCGGCCGCGGTAAGTATACACACCGATCTTAATTTTGAAGCCGTATCATTTTTGTCAGCCATGTGTTTTTCCGCCTCCTGAAAACCGGACTTTTGCACCGCTTGTCAGCGTTTCAGTCCGTGATACTCGTTGTATATTTCTCTTTTGGGGACTCCTCTGTCGGCGGCGGTCTGCTTCACCGCGTCCTTCGGCGAAAGACCGCGCTCTATGTACGCTTCAACATGAGCGCTCGCCAAAAGACCGCTCCACCAAAAGGACTTCCCGTCCCCCGTTCCTTCGGGCGCGCCCTCTATTACAAGCACATACTCGCCTCTCGGAGCTTTTTCCCTGTAATATTCCAAAGCGCCCTCAATATCTGTTCTTATAATCTCCTCGTGTAGCTTTGTAAGCTCGCGGCACAGAGCTATGCGGCGGTTCCCGAAAACGCGCAGCATATCCTCAAGCGTGTATTTCAGCTTGTGCGGAGCTTCGTAAAAGATGAGCGTGTGTGTGTCGTTTTTCACCGCCTCAAGATGAGCGCGTCTGTTTTTGTTATTGGTGGACAAAAAGCCCTCAAACGCGAACCTCGCCGCCGGAAGTCCCGAAAGTATCAGCGCGTTGACGCAGGCAACCGGCCCCGGCACAGAGGTCACGTCAATACCGTTTTCTATGCACAGCGCCACCAGATCCTCTCCCGGGTCGGATATTGCCGGAGTCCCCGCATCGGAAACAAGCGCTATATTTTTGCCCTCCTTCATAAGGCCGACAAGATATTTGCCCTTGTCCCGTTTGTTATGCTCGTGATAGCTCGTAAGCGGCTTTGATATGCCGAAATGGTTAAGAAGTCCGAGAGTTCTTCTCGTGTCCTCCGCAGCTATAAGATCGGCGCTTTTCATTACTTCCACGCATCTTGCCGACACATCCGCAAGATTGCCTATCGGCGTCGCGCACAGATAAAGCATACCCTTCTTTTCAGCATCTTCCATAAATTTCATCTATCTCCCTGCTGTAGCGGCCGTCCCTGTCAAACACAAAAAGCGGCGGCATGAATTTAAGTCCGTGCCCTCCCTTGTATGTACCGTCGATAAGCAGCAGATTCGGCGCTTTCGAGCTGTCGGGGTAGACAAGCCGCATCCGCTTCGGCTCTATATCGTAGCGGCGCATAGCCTCGGTGACGTCCGCTATCCTTGCGGGACGGTGTACCATGACAAGATGTCCCCCGTGCTTTAAAAGCTGCCCCGCCGCGCGCACAACATCATCAAGAGTGCATTTTACCTCATGGCGCGATATGGTGTTCATGTCATCGTTGTTTTTCAATGCCGTACCCGCCTCTGCATACGGCGGATTGCACGTTATAACGTCATAGGAACGCTTTGCGTAATAGAGGTCAAAATCCTTCACATCGCCCTGCGTTACCGTTACGCGGTTTTCAAGAGCGTTCAGCAAAACGGTTCTTTTAGCCATATCCGCGATAGGCTTCTGAAGCTCCAGCGCGTCTATATGCGCTGTCGCGGTTTTCCCCGCCAAAAGCACCGCCACGGCTCCCGTTCCGGTACACAGATCAAGCGTTTTCGATGATCTTATTCCTTTTGCGAAATCCGCCAAAAGCACCGCGTCCACGCCAAAACGGAAGCCCTTCCTTTTCTGGATGAGCATAAGACCTCCCAGCTGCAGATCCTCTACGCTCTCATCCTCCAAAACAGGCACGTTTTCTCTCATCAGTCCTTATTTGCGGCATTTTCTATAACAGCGAAGCTCAGCTCGCCCATAGCCGCCGTCTGCCCGTCAACCGTTGCCTTTACGTTGGCTTTTCCCATGCCGTGACGGTATACTATCAGCTCCGCTTCAAGCACAAGCGTATCGCCCGGCACCACCTGACGGCGGAATTTAAAGTTGTTTATACCGGTAAATACTCCGAGCTTGCCGCGGTTTTCCTCCATGGAAAGCAGCATTATAGCGCCCGCTTGGGCAAGAGCCTCGGTTATAAGAACGCCCGGCATTATCGGATTTCCCGGAAAATGTCCCGTGAACTGCGGCTCATTGGCAGTGACGTTCTTGACCGCTACTATCCTCTTTCCCTCTTCAAACTCGATCACCTTGTCCACCAGTAAAAACGGGTAGCGGTGAGGGAGTATTTTCTGAATATCAATGTTTGTAAGTAATGTTTCCATGCTTTTTCTCCTTGCTGTATTCTATTGTCTTACATAGGCTCTTTTAAAGAACATCTTTGTAGGCTGATTCTCCAGATCAATGTTGTCAAGCGCCATGCCCGCACCGCGCGCCACGCACGACTCCACATCCGATGCAAGCACCGTCTTTATCCCAAGCTCCGACTCTATCCTCTCGGCAAGGCCGTATATAAGCGCTCCGCCGCCTGTGAGGATTATGCCGTCGTCGGCTATATCGCCGTGAAGCTCCGGCGGAGTTTCATCAAACACCTCGCGTATGCGCTCCGCTATATTGAATATAAAATCGTCAAACACCGGCACAAGCTCCTCGGATGTGACCGTTATCCTCTGCGGCAGTCCCGACAATATATTGACGCCTCCCGCCGTTGCCGTAACGCTTTCGGCGCGGTTTATCACGCCGCCGGCTGTGATCTTTATATGCTCCGCGGTGCGCGGTCCTATATTAAGATTGTATTTTTTCTTCATATACCGTATTATGGCCTCGTCGAACTTATCTCCGGCAAGCTTCAGGGAACGGCTTACGACTATGTTCCCCAAAGAGATCACCGCAATATCGGTAGTGCCGCCGCCTATGTCGATCACCATAGTACCGTGGGGACGCGATATATTCGCCCCGGCGCCCACAGCCGCCGCCACAGGCTCCTCGATGATATAGATCTCGCGCGCTCCGGCTTCTCTCGCCGTTTCGATGACCGCGCGCTGCTCAACATCGGTTATGCCGCTCGGTACGCACATCATTATGCGCGGATGACCGAACGTCTTTGCCGATGCTTTTTTTATAAAAGTCTTGACCATTGCTTCGGTAAGGGTGTAATTTGATATAACTCCGTCATTCAAAGGCCGTACCGCCTGAATGAACGGGGGCGTGCGTCCGAGCATCTTGTGCGCCGCCTCGCCGACTGCGCATACGGCGTTTGTCCTTGTGTTGACAGCCACCACAGACGGTTCTCTCAGCACTATTCCCTTTCCCTTAATATATATAAGCACTGTGGCAGTGCCAAGATCAATGCCTATGTCGCTGTTAAACATATGCAAATTCCTTTCATCCCGTCAATTTTATTTACTGTCTTGTATGCACAATATATTTTCCGCGTTTTTATGAAAAATATTCTCTAACTGGAAATCCTTCATACCTGTCTTTTCGATAAACGCTTTCGTTTCGTGCGGCGCCTCCCACGGAAGGTCTGTCGCAAAAAGAATTTTCCCGCTTCCGTGCTTGTTGACTATCCTTTTAAACTCGTCATATTTCATGTCCTGCGCGATAAAGGCGGTGTCCATATATATTGAAGTCCCCGCAAGAAGCTCATACACCTCTCCCCATCGTTTCCATCCGCCCATATGCGCCGCTATAATATTTTCGCCCGACACAAATTCAAGCGCGTGTTTAAGCTGTTCGGGAGCGCAGTGTACAGGGGGCGGCATACCTATGTCGGCTCCGGCGTGAAGCGTCACATACAGGCCCAGCTCCTCCGCTTTTTTCAAAAGCCGTATGCTTTCAGGGGAATCAATGTAAAACCGCTGATATTCCGGGTGCAGCTTTATGCCCTTTAAGCCCTTGGCCTTTATATCAAGCACCGCATCCTCCCAGTCCTCCTGCATCGGATGCAGACTGCCGAAGGAATACACCCCGTCGCGACCGTTTATCTCAGCCGCGAAACGGTTTATCGACCCCGACTGCGTGAGCGTTGTCGCTATCGGCATGACCACCGACACATCAACTCCCTCGGCTTTCATGGACTCCTTCAGCCCGTCAAGCGTAGCGCGCGATCTCGGCCGCGTCTTTCGTCCGTCAACCCTCTCGCAGTTGGCTGAAAGTATCTCTATGGTTTTATCCGCTATTTTGTCGGGAAATATATGCGTGTGAAAATCTATAAGCACAAAAACTCTCCTCCCGTAAACAGTCATAACCCGAACCGGCCGCACCGCCGCACCAAAAGTATCTACAGTCATTATACACCGAACCGTAAAAAAAATCAATACCAATTCCAATAAAAAAGAAAATTTTCACTTTTTCGCTTCTGCTTTACCTCCGGCTTGACATTTTTTTTGCTTAGT
>CAZCZR010000075.1:0-7544 GCA_964503455.1 uncultured Lachnospiraceae bacterium
TTGTGGCAAAGTTATCGCCGGCAAGCACCATATCCGCCACGCCTTTTGTCACGTCCGTTCCCGTTATGCCCATGCCGATACCTATATCGGCGTTCTTGATAGCGGGAGCGTCGTTCACTCCGTCGCCGGTCATGGCGGTCACCTTGCCGAGCTTCTTCCACGTTTTTACGATACGCACCTTATGCTCCGGACGCACTCTGGCGTATACGCCGGTCGTCCCGATACGCTCGTCAAACTCCTCGTCCGACAGTCCGTCAAGCTCCGTACCCGTCATGGCGCCGCTTTCGTCTTTTATTATTCCAAGCTCTTTTGCTATCGCAACGGCTGTGTCCTTGTGATCGCCGGTTATCATCACAGGGCGTATTCCCGCCGAAAGACATTCGCCCATAGCCGTGACGACTTCTTCTCTTACCGGATCGGTCATGCCCGTAAGTCCTATAAACACAAGCTCCTTTTCAAGCGCCTGCGCGGAGGTGTCCGCCGGCAAGCTTTCATGCTTTTTGTACCCCGCAGCAAGCACACGCAGCGCTCTGTCGGCAAATGCTTTATTCGCCGCAAGGATCTCCTCACGAAGCTTTTGTGTCATTTCGCACACTTTTCCGTCCTTCAGGCAGTATGCCGAACGCGCGAGTATTTCATCGGGCGCGCCCTTGGTATACTGAATATACCCGCCGTCACAGGGGTAAATAACGCTCATCATCTTGCGCACCGAATCGAACGGAGCCTCCGCCGCGCGATGCTCGGACGCATCCTTTTCAAAGCCGCAGGCCTTCGCGTAATTCACAAGGCCACATTCCGTCGGCTCGCCGACAGCCTCTCCGTTTTCTCCGATCTCCGCGTCGGAGCAAAGCGCCATCGCCTTCGCAAGCAGCGCCTTGTCGGAGGTGTATTCGTCGGTGACCGTCATCTTGTTTTTGGTAAGCGTTCCCGTCTTATCGGAACAGATAACCTCTGTGCAGCCGAGAGTTTCAACCGCGGTAAGGTTTCTTATGATAGCGTTTTGCTTCGACATTTTTGTAACGCCTATGGAAAGCACTATCGTAACCACCGCCGCAAGACCCTCCGGTATGGCAGCCACGGCAAGGCTTACGGCTATCATAAAGTTGGAGATCACCGTATCGGCATTAAAGCTTCCGCCGCGTATTATTCCGAAGCCGAATATGAACACGCATATGCCAAGCACAAGCCATGTGAGTATCTTTGACAGCCCCGCAAGCTTTATCTGCAGCGGCGTGGCGTTATCAGCCGCCGTGTTTATGGCGTCGGCTATGGCGCCTATTTCCGTGTTCATGCCCGTACCCGTGACAACGGCGCGGCCTCTGCCGTATACAACCGTTGAGGCGGTGTAGATCATGTTCTTTCTGTCGCCGAGCGCCACGCTTTCGCCCGAAGCGCCGACCGCGTCCGCGAATTTATCCACCGGCACCGACTCGCCCGTAAGCGCCGCCTCCTCCACGCGAAGCGACGCGCTCTCAATGATTCTCGCGTCCGCCGGAACGGCGTCCCCCGCTTCAAGAAGAATAACATCTCCGACTACAAGCTCCTCGCTTTTTATGACCGCCATTTTCCCCGCGCGAAGCACCTTCGCCGTCGGGGACGACATCTCCTTTAGCGCGTCTATAGCCTTCTCGGCTTTGCTCTCCTGAACAACGCCAAGCACCGCGTTTAAAACGACCACAAATAATATAATAAACACATCCGCGAACGACTCGCCCTCATATACCGCCGTCACAGCCGACACAGCCGCCGCGGCGATAAGCACGATTATCATCGGATCGGAGATCTGCTTTAAAAACCGCTTAAACAGCGTGGTTTTTTTACCTTCGGCAAGCTTGTTCGCGCCGTCGCGCTCCAGCCTTTTCGCCGCCTCGTCCGCGCTAAGTCCCGCATCCGATGTGCCAAGCTCCCTCATGGTTTCCTCCGCCGAGAGTGAATAGAAATTCTTCATAATGATCCTCCGTACCGCCCGCAGGCGGCTTAAATTAAAATTCCGATACTTGATTCCGATACTTGATAATTTTACCTTCGCGCGCGTGAATTATTCACGGCGGCAGCGCCGCTGTATGTAAAAGAAAAAGACTCACGCACAAAAATAAATGTGCATAAGTCTTGTTAATCAAACATAATGTGTTTTATCCGGACCGGAGCCTTGCGGCACGTGATGACGATCCGAAACGGGACTGCGCCTTTGACCGCATCCCCCAACTACTCCCTTATGTTGCAATTATTGTATCACGTCAAAAGCGCGTTGTCAAGCGTTTTTTCGTAAAATTCGTCAAAATCTCAATACACTTCAAAAATATTCTGCGGCTTATTGTGATACGCCACGCTCATTACTATGCCTATAGCCGCCATATTGGACACAAGCGAGCTTCCGCCGTAGGTGAGAAACGGCAGGGGTATGCCTGTAACCGGCATAAGCCCTATACACATTCCGATGTTTTCAAAGGTATGAAACAGAAACATCGCCGCGATGCCCACGCAGATATATCTTCCGAACAGATTGTCCGCGCGCTGAGCGGTCTTTATGCACTTCCATATTATCGTAAACAGCGCCAGCACCACAAACATAGAGCCTATAAACCCGAACTCCTCCGATATGACTCCGAAGATGAAATCGGTGTACTTCATCGGCAGGTAACCCATCTGATTCTGCGTCCCCTGCATAAAGCCTTTGCCGAAAAGCTGTCCCGAGCCGACAGCTATCTTTGACTGAATAACATTGTATCCCTTATTCTGCGGATCGCGGTTCGGATCTAAAAACACCAGTATGCGTTCGCGCTGAGTATCGCTTAAAACAAAGCGGTATATCAGCGGCAGAGATACCGCGCCGGCGGCTCCGGCGGGTATGATATATTTATATGAAAGCTTCGCCGCGAAGATCATACATATAAACATGAATATAAACACCATGGCGCTTCCGACGTCAGGCTGCAAAAGTATAAGTCCCACGGGCAGCGCCATATGCAAAATCAATCCGAGAAGCACAGACGGACGGTTTATTTTCTCCTGCACCCGCGACAAATGATACGCGAACGTCACCGCAAAGCACGGCTTCGCTATCTCCGCCGGCTGAATACGGATAATTCCCAGATCGAGCCATCCCTTCGTACCCCATGAACCCATGACGCCAAAGATCAGCACTATTACGAGAAGTCCCGTTGAAACGGTAAAGATCGGCACTATCATGCGCCCAAGCTGCTCATAATCGAAAAAGCACATAACAAGCATGACGGCAAGTCCGATGCCGAACGCCGCCGACTGCACCGCGACACGCGAATTTGTTCCCAGTGTTCTTGTGGCGGAGTATATGGCAATAATGCCGAACACCGACACGGCAATAACAAGCACGAACAGCAGCGCGTCAAATTTCTTTTCTATTACTGAATTTTTTGATAAACCTTTTTTCTGCAAAACATTCACCCGAAATCAGTGATCCCTTAGTATTGATTTATAAAATTCTCGGCAATTGTAACGCCGTTTACCGTCAGCGGCGATCTGAGATCGTAGTTAAGCGCGTATACGCTGCCGTACTCCTTTGGCGAGAGCATATTGCGCAGCGCTATTATCTCGCCCGTTTCGCAACGCGACATACAGTCAAGCTCCGCCGGCTTCGACGGCTCGTCCACGGCGTAAGCCTTTCCGCGCGCTACCCTTATAACGCTTTCAAGACGTATGTACACAGGACTTGTAGCGTCTATGACCGCCCATTCCTGTCTGCCCTCTTCACAGTTGTCTATCGGCTTTACCTTCGCGCCGAACGCCTCTGCCACCGACTTATATCCGTCCATAACTCCAAGCAGCGGAATACCGTGTTCCTTCGCGTATGCCGCAGCCTCGCAAGCCCTTTTTGAATATTCCGTTATGATGATGTTTCTTGCCTTTTCCACAGGCATATCCGTGTCAAGCTCCGCTCCGACGGATGCGAAAAATTCCGCATAAGCTTCATTTCCGATATACAATGTCATTTATACTCTCTCCTTTATTATTGGGCGTGTCAAACCATATTTCGTCACCCGCCGCGATCGGCCGTTCAAAGCGCTCGGGTACGCATTGCAATTTTTTGTTGCAAACTATCCGATTTTCTGATATAATTATTATAATACAAAAGATCCTAAATTGCAAGAGAAATATAATAAAAAAATAAAAGAAAGCGAGCGAATTTTATGAAAGCGTTATTTTTATCCGTTAAAGCCGGTTACGGACATCATTCCACGGCGCAGGCGATGATTAAATATTTTTCCAAAAACGGCTGGGAGTGTGAGATGATAGACGTTTTTGAAGAAATAAATCCCAATCTCAGCGACCTTGTGAATGATGGCTACGAAGCCGCCACAAAATACTTGAAAAGCATCTACGGCAAAGTATACGTCTCCCTCTCCAAAAAGGACGAGCCGTCGCCGCCGCTGTCGCCGCTTCAGATAACCTCCAAGCTTATCTCCCTTAAAATGGAGCGCTACATATCCGGTTACAAGCCGGATGTTATCATCGGCACCCACAGCTTTGCCGCCATGGTAATGAGCGTGTTTAAAAGCAAGGGCCTTATAAGCTGCCCGTGCATAGGAATCGTAACGGATTTTATGATACATCCCCTGTGGGAAAACACGAGCATAGACTACTATGTGCTTCCGGCGGAGCAGCTTACGCATCAGCTTATGAAAAAGGGCATCTCAAGGGACAAGATCATCTCCACGGGAATACCTGTAAAAGAGCAGTTCTCCCGCGTTATCCCGAAGGACGAGGCGCGCGCCGCTTTAGGCATAGACGACAAGCGCACCGTCATGGTAATGATGGGTTCCATGGGCTTCGGCGGCATGACGAAGCTCATCCGCGAGCTTGACAGCTGCGGCGAGGACTTTCAAGTGCTATGCGTCTGCGGCAGGAATGAAAAAGCAAAAAAGGAAATCGACTCCGTCACATGGAAAAAAACCGTTAAAACCTACGGCTTTGTCGATAATGTTGACGTTATAATGGACGCAAGCGATCTGCTCGTCACCAAGCCCGGCGGACTTACCGCATCGGAGGCGCTTGCCAAGGGTATGCCTTGCATCGTCGCCAATCCCATCCCCGGTCAGGAGGAGAGGAATCTTGAATTTCTGGTAAACAACGGCTGCGCCGTAATGCTCACGGACGAGTACCGCGCGGATGAGGCGCTTTATCAGCTGCTCGCGTTCCCGTGGCGAATGGCGATGCTTCGCGAGGGGGCGGCAAATATAGGGAAGCCCCACGCCACAGAGGATCTCTACAACTTTGTAAAGCGTCTTACGGAGGAAAAAGAAAATGCTTAAGCTTACAGGCTTTCGCTCGGAAATCGGCGAGGACTTAAAAAGCGTGACAGAGCGCGCGGCAGCTTCGCTGCCATGCCCTGTGCAAAGCATCATCCCCGTAAAGAAGGCGCTTGACGCGCGTAAAAAGAACGACATCCACTATGTCTGGGCGTTCGAGATAGAAGCCGGCGCACGCGCGGAGGAGCGTTTCCCCTACGGCAGATACAAAAACATCACCCGCGTGATACCGGAAACGCCCGAACCGATAAATGCCGATACCTCCGAGCCTGTGCTTGTCGTCGGAGCCGGCCCCGCAGGATTGTTTGCGGCGCTGACGCTTGTAAGGCTCGGCTGTCCCGTCATTCTCTGCGAGCGCGGCAGACGCGTCGAGGAAAGAGTGCGCGATGTGGAGCTGTTCGCATCGGGCGGCGATCTGTGCGAAAGCTCAAACGTCCAGTTCGGCGAGGGCGGCGCGGGTACCTTCTCCGACGGGAAGCTCGCCACGGGCATAAAGGACAGGCGCATACGCGGAGTGCTTGCGGATTTTGTGCGCTTCGGCGCGCCGGAGGATATAATGTATCTGGCAAAGCCGCATATCGGCACGGATCTTCTGCGCGGCGTAGTAAAGGGGATCCGCGAAGAGATCGTACGCCTTGGCGGCGACGTCCGCTTTCGGTCGCAGCTTACGGACATAATAATCAAAAACGGGGCGGTCGCCGGAGCCGAAATCACCGGCAGCAACGGCGCTTCTTATACGCTGCCGGTCAAAAAAATACTTCTTGCCGCCGGCCACAGCGCAAGAGATACCTTCGCCATGCTGAAAGCGCGCGGCGTCCATATGGTGCCGAAGCCGTTTTCGCTCGGCGCGCGTATAGAGCATCCGCAGGAGCTTATCGGCAGGGCGCAGTACGGCGAAATGTACAAAATACTCCCCGCAGCGGATTATAAGCTGGCTGTACACCTTAAAAACGGACGCGGCGTATACACGTTTTGTATGTGTCCGGGCGGAAGCGTGATCGCGTCGGCTTCGGAGCATGGCGCCGTTGTTACCAACGGCATGAGCCTTCACGCAAGGGACGGCATAAACGCAAACGCGGCGCTTCTTGTAAGCGTCAGCCCCGAAGATTTTCCGTCAGGCGATCCTCTTGCGGGAGTAGAGCTTCAAAGAAGCATAGAGCGCCTTGCATACGAGATCTCCGGCGGCTATGCCGCGCCGTGCCAGACCGTCGGCGATTTTTTAAAAAACCGTCCTTCGGTAAAGGGAGGCTCTGTGATACCGACATATCGCCCCGGCGTGGTGTGGAGCGATATAAGCCGTGTGCTGCCCGATTACGTAACGTCCTCCATGCGCGAGGGCATACTTCTTATGGATAAGAAGCTTCCCGGCTTCGCATTTCCCGACGCGGTTTTAACAGCGCCCGAAACGCGCAGCTCGTCACCCGTGCGCTTGGTACGCGATAAAGAAAGTATGCAGCTGAATATCCGCGGACTGTTCTCGGCGGGCGAGGGCGGCGGTCACGCGGGCGGCATCACCTCCTCGGCAGTCGATGGCATAAAAGCGGCGGAAAAAGCGGCGGAGAAGATATGAAAATGAGTTTGCCGCTACTTCAATTATATGAAATACCGAAGTATTGATAATGTTTTCAGAGATATATAAGGCGAAAAGTCAAATGCTGTGGTTGACAGAATTGACACGCTTGCGAAACAGCGGAAAGGATTATTATGGCAAATGGAATACTTATATTTGGAGGCAACGGCAGCGGAAAGACCTCTCTCGGACGTGAGCTGGCGCGTACCTTGAATTACAAACACATTGATATTGAGGATTATTATTTTAATGACGCCGAAATTCCATACAGCGCGCCGCGTTCCCGTGAGGAATGTATCGCTTTAATGCTTGCCGATATTGAAAAATACGGCTTATTTGTTCTATCTTCCGTCAGAGGTGATTTAGGCGAAAAGATAAATTCAATGTATGAGCTTGCTGTATATTTGTCAGCTCCGCTTGAAATACGCCTTGACAGAGTGAAAAAGCGGGCGTATAAGAGGTTCGGCAACCGCGTTTTAGAAGGCGGAGATATGTATCAACAGGAACAAAGATTTTTTAATGTTGTCGCATCACGTTCTTTGGAGGATATTGAACTATGGGCAGAAGCTCTTGCTTGTCCTGTTATCAAAATTGACGCAACAAAACCGATAAGCGAAAACGTGGAATACATTGCTTCGCAATATCGAAATTTAATTAGGCGAGGTACATAATGTAAATGCAATCGTAAA
>CAZCZR010000076.1:0-7214 GCA_964503455.1 uncultured Lachnospiraceae bacterium
TATATTTACATTACGCCTCTCATAAAATGACCGCGTGTAAATGTATTTTGCTTCATAGGTTCAGCCTTTATGCCGTGGACAGCCGCCTTGTAGCGATTTATTATCTCTTTCACAGCCGGCGCGTCCTCGGTTGTAAAGTTGAGCCGCCATGTGTCCGCGTTCAGCGACAGCAGCTCCGACGGCTTGTCAGCCATATACACCGGCTTTGAATTAAGTATTCTCGGCACACACTGCTCCGTGCAGATTACCGGAAATTCCTCGCCCGTCTTATCTTTAAGGCAGCATCCTGCCTTGTGCCGCCGGCATTTTCCCATTGCCTTGAGCGGACAATTCTTAGTCACCATAAGCTCAAGCCTTCCGTATACAATAACGCCCGCCCTTGAACCGATATGTTCAAGGCACTCCCGCGCTTCGCGCAGATTAAGCTCCGGCGAGAGCGTTATCTCATCAAGCTCCGAATAAAATTTTGCGGAATATGAATTTGTAATGTTTAAACGCGCCCCGCCTATAAGACGCTTGCCGCTGTATTTCTTTATTCCTCCCGCCGTTGCTATCTCGACTTGTTGTATTTTAGTGTCCCTCTTTTCATCGGGTCCCGTCACGGCGGTAACGTCAATATGCGGATACTCCTTGTCAAGCCGCTCGGCAAGCGGCAATGGCGCGAATATTCTTTTCACGCCGCACTCTGCGGCGGCTGCCGCCTGCTCCGGCGTAAGCACTCCCGCCGCAAGTTCAGGATCGCGCTTTCCTCTATCGCACCCAATTTCAAGACACGCTTTCTTTGACGGACGCTTTTCAAACGCTGTCCTTGCCAGATCCATATCCGCGACCGCGCGGCGGCGCATATCGTTTATTTCTCTTATCGGTATCACGCCCGCGCCATCGGTTTCGACTGTCACGCTTTCGGCATTGTAGCCGGTGCCGCCGAGCTTTTCAAGCTGCGAACGTATTCTTTCGGCATCGGCAGGCTTGTTCCGCGCCCGCTCCGCCAAAGAAATACTGCTCTTTTCAATATAATGCCCGTCATTATCACGCATATACAATCGGGCAGGCTCTCCTTCGGCGATCACGCAGCTCATGCTTACGCCGACAGTTCTTCCTATGCCCGAAGCGCGTTTTTTCGCGTCCTCGGTAAAAATGTTCGCCGCGGTATTCGACGGGTCGTCGTGACACATCATCGCCGCGCCGAGCTTGCCCGTATAATATCCGTCCGTAAATCCCCCGCGCGAGAAAGCGTCGGTCAGCTCTTTTATATCCTCTTTTTGAGCCTTGCGCCTTTCATCAAGGCACCGCCTGTACACGCCTGTCACCGCCGCGACATATTCGCCTCTTTTAAGGCGGCCTTCTATTTTAAGGGAATCAATCCCCATATCCTCAAGCTCCGTCACATTGTCAACAAGAGCCAGATCGCGCGGGCTGAGAACATATCCGCCGGCGATTTTTACGCCGTTTTCGGTTATCGTGTAATACTGTCTGCAAGGCTGGGCGCATCTGCCGCGGTTGCCGCTTCTGCCGCCTATAATCGAGGACATCAGGCACTGCCCGGAATAGCACATACATATCGCACCATGCACAAATACCTCAAGCTCCGCGTCCGTATGCTCGCGCACATCGGCGATCTCCTCTTTCGTAAGCTCCCGCGCAAGCACCACCCGCGAAAAGCCGCGCTCGTAAAGATACTGCGCGTCATAGCGGTCCGCTGCGGTCATCTGTGTACTGGCGTGTCTTTCAAGCTCCGGCACGGTTTCTTTGAATATCTCAAACGCGCCCGCGTCCTGAATGATCACGCCGTCAACGCCGCAGCTGTTTAAATACAATGCGTACTCAACCAGCTCCGCAAGCTCCTTTTCCTTAAAAAGCGTGTTCACCGCCGCATAAAGCTTGACTCCGTACTTGTGACAATACGCTGCGGCGGCAGCCATATCCTCTATATTTTTCGCGCCGGCTCTCGCCGAAAATTTGATTCCTCCGGCATACACGGCGTCAGCGCCGCTCATAACGGCAGCTTTGAGCGCCTCGTCAGAGCCCGCCGGAGCCAAAAGCTCAGTCATATTTCAGCCCTCATGCCTTGTCTATCATTTCCAGGAACTCGTTTTCCCTCGACACATACTCGGCTTTCATTTTTTCAAGCTCCTCCGTATGCTTTTTCTCAAGCTCCTTAATCCTGTTCTCCGCCTCTTTTAAAGCGGTTTGAGTCTTTGTAAGCTCCTTGGAATACTCCATTACCCGTGCGCGCAGATTTTCATCCGCGTCATTGTTTTGTGTCCCTGCCTTTGCGTTTTGCGTCCCCTTTTGAGATGCGCGTTTCGCGGCGTTTTCAGCCTTTTTCAACGCCTTTGTAAGCTCCTCTGTTTTTGCGCTGCTGCGTTCAAGCTCCTTGCTCATATCCAGACTCGCCTGATAGAGCTTGAAAAACTCATCGCATATATTCAGCGCCGCAAGAACTACGGGGCGCTCGCCCATGACATTCTGTCCTTTTTTAAGCACCTCGTCCACCTTTTCGCTGACGTGACGGGCAAGTCCGAGCATATAATCCTTTTCGGCGTCCGCCACAAGCGTATAACGTCTGCCGTTTATAACGACCGTAACTTTATTTGACATCTTTTCCCTCCGATCCGCCGCCGTACAGACAGCATTATCCGATGATCATCTTCGCCTTCAAAATAGCGATGGCTGTCTTGGCGTCATGTATTTTATTGTCCATTACCTCTTTGTAAAGCTCGTCAAGAGGTACCTTGCTCACGTTTAAAAACTCGCCCTCGTCAAGATGCTGGTGCGTTTTTTTCAGTCCTCTCGCAAGATATACGTTTATCCTTTCCTCGTCATATCCCGGCGTCGGATAGTACTCGCCCAAATGCACGTACTCCCGCGCCGTCATGCCTGTTTCCTCCTCAAGCTCGCGCATACCACATTCAAGCGGATCCTCGCCGTATTCCAGCTTGCCCGCGGGGATCTCTTTCAGCATCGAGCGGAAGGCTATCCTGTACTGCTCCACCATCAAAACGTTCTTATCCTCGTCAACGGCTATTATTCCCACGCCTCCGGGATGCGAGATCAGCTCACGCTTTGCTTTTTTGCCGTTCGGCAGCTCCACATCCTCCACGCGCAGCTTGACGACCTTTCCGTCGTATATCTCCTTTGACGCCGTTGTCTTTTCCGTAAAATCCATTTCAGTGTCCCCTCCTTTCGATTATTCCCATTTGCTTGATATAAGTTTAGTGTCCCTTTTTAAAAATCTTTCTATGGCAGGCTCGACATGAATAATTCTTTTGAGCCGCTCATATTCTTCCATGGCGGCGGGGTTTTTGTGTCCCTTTTTCACCGCGCGGATCATTATATTTTTCGGCGTTTCAAGCGGCGATATATATTCTATCATGGATACCTTGTAGCCCTCGCCTTCAAGATAAGCGCTTCTCAGCGCGTCGGTCAGCGTATCCGCAAGACGCGCTTTTAGTATGCCGTGCTTTGTAACGGCGGCGAACGGCTCGTAGCTGTACTGCTTTAAAATATCCTTGTGGCAGCACGGCACCGAAACTATCGCTCCGGCTCCCGTCTTTATGCCAAGAGCCAGCGCCATATCCGTAGCCGTATCGCACGCGTGCAGCGATATCACCGCCGCAGGCTTCGCCTCCGGCACGTATTCTTTCAGATCGGCGCGTATAAATTCCATATTATTATACCCAAGCTTTTTCGCAATACGCCTTGACGCGTCAATTACCGTCTGCGAATAATCCACTCCTATAAAGCGGCACCGGCGTTTTAAAATATCCCGAAGATAAAAATTCAGCACAAAGGACAGATAGCTTTTTCCGCAGGCGCAGTCAAGTATCACAAGCTCCTCATCCCCCGGCGCCGTTTCGTCAAGCACGCCCTTCATCAGTTCTACAAAGTAGTCTATCTGATTGTATTTTCTGATCTTGTCATTTTTGATCTTGCCGTTTTTTGCAAGTATTCCTATTTCTCCGAGAAGCTCTCCCGCAAGAGCGGGATTCACCACATATTCGCGTCCGCCGCCTACCTGCGACACGGCATTTTCCTCCGCGGTCTTTACGGCGGCATCCTCCTGCGAAAGTCTGACGTTTTTTCTGTCCCCTTTTATTGTGATTTGTGTCCCTCTTTCTCTGTATACAACGGTAACCTCGTCATACTTTGAAAGCTCCGCGCGCATAAGCTCATTAAGCTCCCGCGCGTCAAGAACGCGCTTAACCGCAAGATAATCCGCCGAAAATTTATCGTCCGGCATATCGATTCTCATCGGAAACATTTTTGTTCCCGACTTCAGCGACACGCTTATATCCGAGAAAAAATCCCTGTTTTCCTCGGCTCTTGCTGTGAGTCCTTCGAAAAACATCATTACCTTTGAGGCGCTTTTTTTATCCATACTTCCTCCCCATATAACGCTTTTAAAGGGAAAATACTTTTAAAGACGTCTTTTAGTGTCCCCGTTATCTCCCCTTTAAAAGCGTTTGAAGCCGCGGCGGCCCGCGCCCTCAAACACCCTTGTGTATAACTACAGATTGTATTTTTTGATGCCTATATCCTTTCGGAAATGAGCGTCCTTAAAGCTGATCCTCGCAACGGCGTCATACGCCTTTTTAATAGCCGCGTCGAGATTATCGGCTTTTGCCGTAACGCCCAGAACGCGTCCGCCGTTTGTGAGCATCTTGTCGCCGTCTTTCTTTGTGCCGGCATGGAAAACAACAATATCCTCCATAGCTTCCGCCTCGTCAAGACCGCTTATCTCATAGCCCTTCTCATACTTGACAGGGTAACCGCCGGAAGCCATAACAACGCACACGCAGGCATTATCCTCCCACGCGATCTCGATCTCGTCAAGCCGTTCATCTATGACCGCTTCCATTATATCCACTAGGTCTGTTTTTAATCTCGGCAGCACGACCTGCGTTTCGGGATCTCCGAAGCGGCAGTTGTACTCAATAACCTTGACGCCGTTTTTAGTCATCATCAGACCGAAATACAGCACGCCCTTAAACGGTCTGCCTTCAGCTGTCATCGCCTTTACTGTCGGAAGGAAGATATTGTTCATGCACTCTTCGGCCTTCGCACTATCGTAAAGACGGCTCGGCGAAAAGGTCCCCATACCGCCGGTGTTGAGTCCCTCATCGTTATCATACGCGCGCTTGTGATCCTGTGCGGAAACCATCGGCTTCACGGTCTTGCCGTCGGTAAACGCAAGCACCGACACCTCCGGCCCCGTCAAAAATTCCTCGATAACCACGCGTCTGCCGCTCTTGCCGAACTTTCCGCCGTCGATCATTTCACGCACAGCCTGCTCCGCCTCCGCCAGATCCTTTGCGATTATAACGCCCTTACCGAGCGCCAGACCGTCAGCCTTGATAACCGTCGGGAATGAATTTCGCGCCTTGATATAATCTATCGCCGCCGCGCTTTCGGTGAACACCTCGTATGCGGCTGTGGGGATGTTGTATTTTTTCATCAGCTCCTTGGAAAAAGCCTTGCTGCCTTCAATGATTGCCGCGTTTGCGCGCGGCCCGAACGCGCGTATGCCCGCCGCCTCCATCGCGTCTGTCATACCGTCAACCAGCGGATCATCCGGCGCAACCATGACAAGGTCAACCGCGTTATCCTTTGCGAATTTAACCATGGCGTCCTTGTCCATAACGCTTATGTTCACACATTCCGCCAGCTCCGATATGCCGCCGTTGCCCGGTGCGCAGTAAATCTTGTCAACCTTCGGCGACTGCGCGATTTTCCATACGATCGCGTGCTCGCGTCCGCCGGAGCCTATTACCAGTATTTTCATAAAATGACCTCTTTTCCATATGTTCAGCAAGGGATAAAGCCAAGGAGGGCAGACTGCTGATGGCAGCGCGCCCAAGCTGCCTGCCGGACCGTGTTTTTATCCTTGTTTTACTTATATATCATATCGAATCTACATTATCAATGGTGGAACAGACGTATTCCCGTAAATGCCATTGCAATTCCGTACCTGTTGCACGTTTCAATAACATTATCGTCCCTGATTGAGCCTCCCGGCTGGGCTATTACCGCAACGCCCGACTTATGCGCGCGCTCGATATTATCGCCGAACGGGAAGAACGCGTCCGAGCCGAGAGCTACATCGGTGTTTTTGTCAAGCCACTCGCGCTGTTCCGCCTTGGTGAATACCTCCGGCTTTGTCTTGAAGGTCTTTTCCCATACGCCGTCCGCAAGCACGTCCATGTACTCGTCCGAGATGTACACGTCTATCGCGTTATCGCGGTCGGCTCTCTTGATGCCGTCAACAAATTCAAGCCCCAGCACCTTCGGCGACTGCCTGAGCCACCATGTATCAGCCTTGTTTCCCGCAAGACGCGTGCAGTGAATCCTCGACTGCTGACCCGCGCCTATGCCTATAGCCTGTCCGTCCTTGACGTAGCAGACACTGTTCGACTGTGTGTACTTAAGCGTGATAAGCGCAATCTTTAAGTCGCGTTTCTGTTCGTCCGTAAGCGTTTTGTTCTCGGTCACAACATTATCCAAAAGCGCGTCATTTACGTCAAGCTCGTTTCTGCCCTGCTCGAACGTCACGCCGTATACCTGCTTACGCTCGATCGGCGCGGGCATATATTCGGGATCTATCTTAATTATGTTGTAATTGCCTTTTTTCTTCGCCTTGAGTATCTCAAACGCCTCATCGGAATAGCCGGGCGCGATCACTCCGTCCGATACTTCCTTTTTAATCAAAAGCGCGGTAGCCTTGTCGCACTCGTCCGAAAGGGCAATAAAGTCACCGAATGACGACATTCTGTCCGCGCCGCGCGCTCTTGCGTAAGCGTTCGCAAGAGGCGTAAGCTCCACATCATCCGTGAAGTAGATCTTCTTAAGCGTGTCCGACAGCGGCAGACCCACAGCCGCGCCCGCCGGCGATACGTGCTTGAAGGAAGCCGCCGCGGGAAGTCCCGTCGCTTTTTTAAGCTCCTTTACAAGCTGCCAGCCGTTTAAAGCGTCAAGGAGGTTAATATACCCCGGCTTTCCGCAAAGCACTTCAAACGGCAAGTCGCCGTTTTCCATAAACACTCTCGACGGCTTCTGATTGGGATTGCAGCCGTACTTTAATTGCATTTCGTTCACTTCTATCGTCCTTTCGTTAGTTTATTGATTTCTAAAAATATATTTGCAAATATTTTTTTCTTCACTTTGATATTTTCCAATACCCTCATACAGCCTTTCAAATCCGCATTTTTCCATTA
>CAZCZR010000077.1:0-7197 GCA_964503455.1 uncultured Lachnospiraceae bacterium
GTGTGTTATCTGTATTTTACCACACCCGCAGGTTTTTGTCAATCTTAAATGAAGGTTTTCAAAAACCGCAGCAGTTTCGAAAAAAGAATTGACAACAGCGGATAAAAATGCTATAATGATAATGATTGATTATACAGAGGCAGCGCCGGGGCGCGCTGTCCCTCATATAAGGAGATATTTATGCTTACCGGTAAACAGCGCGCATATCTGCGCAAACTTGCAAACGGGCTTTCGCCTGTATTTCAGATAGGCAAGGGCGGCGTCACTGAGGTGATGCTTTCTCAGCTTGCGAACGCTTTGGAAGCTCACGAGCTTATAAAGATCCACATACTCGAAACCGCGCTTCTGGATACGCGCGAAACGTGTTCTGCGGTGGCGGAGGCTCTCGGCGCACAGCCTGTTCAGTCGATCGGCTCCAGATTCGTTATATACAAGCGCGCCGAAAAAGAGAAAAACCGCAAAATAAATCTCGCGGACGCAAGATGAAACTGGGTATTATGGGAGGCACCTTCGATCCGGTGCATAACGCGCATTTGCTTATAGCGCAGTCCGCAATGGAGGAATTCGGACTTGACAGGATAATATTCGTGACTGCCGGCAATCCGCCGCACAAATCGGAGCGCGGCATCACAGACGCCTGTCTGAGGCATGAGATGGTAAAACGCGCCGCAGCGGGCAATCCGCGCTTTTTGGCAGATGACTACGAGGTAAAAAAAGCGGATTATTCCTACACCTCGGATATGCTGACACACTTTAAGACCCGCTATCCTGCGGCAAAGCTTTATTTTATCATAGGCGCGGACTCGCTTGCATATATGCATAATTGGTACAGGCCCGACCTTATAGTCAAGCAGTCGGTAATACTGACATATCCGCGTTCGGGCGATGTGGGCGAGCTTGTAAAAGAGGAGTCGGAGCTTTTGGGCGGCGATATACGCCGTATACACGCGCCGCGCTTTGAGGTTTCCTCAACAATGATAAGACAGCGCCTGAAAGAGGGCAAAAGCGTAAAATATCTTGTACCCGACAGCGTTATTGATTTTATTGACAAATACAATCTTTACAAGGACTGAAAACATCATATGAAGGACAAACTTAAAGAAATGCTTAAACCCAAGCGTTACCGCCACAGTCTCGGTGTTGCGGAGTCTGCGGTCATGCTTGCGAAAAGGCACGGCTGCGACGAGGAAAAGGCATATATCGCCGGTCTGCTTCACGACGCGGCGAAAAATATTTCAAAAGAGGACTCGCTTAGACTCTGTTACGAATACGGTATAAAGCTGAACGAGGTTGAACGCCGTAATCCGTCTCTTCTGCACGCGCCTTTGGGCGTTGAGGTCGTAAAGCGCGAATTTGGAATAAACGACATCGAGATCCTGTCCGCTATAAAATGCCATACCGTAGGCAAAGCCGGTATGTCGCTGCTTGACAAGATAATCTATGTCGCCGATATGATCGAGCCGTCAAGGGATTATCCCGGAGTAGACCACCTGAGAAAAACCGCAATGGACGATATAGACGAGGCTACGCTTGAAGGACTTAAAAGCTCCATTGAGGTAAACCTTAAAAAGGGCGCGCTTATCCATCCCGATTCCATCGCCGCATGGAACGATATACTTATACGGCGGTAATATAAAAACAAATAAATGTTGTATGATATACACACAAGGAGGCTGTTATGACTGCACTGGAAAAAGCTAAAGTTATATATAAAGCGCTTGATGACAAAAAAGCGTCAAACATAAAAATTCTCGACATCAGCGGACTCACTACGCTTACGGAGTATTTTGTAATATGCTCGTGTACCTCCTCGGTACAGGTCAGAGCCTGCGTGGACGAGGCGGAAGAAAAGCTTGAGGAGCTGGGCGAACGCCCGCATCATAAGGAGGGTTACTCCGGCGGATCGTGGATATTGGCGGACTTTGGCGATGTTATCGTACACGTCATGCAGGAGGAAACGAGAGAATTTTATAATATCGAGCGTCTGTGGGAGGACGCGCCGGAAATAAACCCGCAATAAATTATGTAAACTTTGCTCATAGGGGCTGAAAATTAATACGGCGGTATCATCCCCGCCGCTTTGAAAGGATTTGTTGTACTGAAATGAAGGAATATAATTTTTCCGAAATCGAGAAAAAATGGCAGAATATATGGGAGGAAAAGGGCTGCTTTCATGCCGAAACAAACAGTCCGAAGCCAAAATACTTTACAATGATCGAGTTTCCGTATCCTTCGGGAGCGGGTCTGCACGTAGGTCATCCCAGAAGCTACACCGCCCTTGACATAATCGCAAGAAAAAAGCGTATGCAGGGATATAACGTGCTTTACCCCATCGGCTGGGACGCGTTCGGACTTCCGACCGAGAATTTTGCCATAAAAAACAAAATTCATCCGAAAATCATCACCGCGCAGAACATCGCAAACTTCACGCGCCAGCTGAAAATGCTCGGCTTCTCGTTTGACTGGTCGCGCGAAATAAACACCACCGATCCAAAATACTATAAGTGGACACAGTGGATATTCCTGCAGCTGTTCAAGCACGGTCTTGCCTATAAGCAGGAAATGCCTATCAACTGGTGTACCGGCTGCAAGGTGGGACTTTCAAACGAGGAAGTCGTAAACGGCGTATGCGAACGCTGCGGCAGCGAGGTCGTACAGCGCAGAAAGAGTCAGTGGATGCTTAAGATCACAGAATACGCTCAAAGACTTATAGACGATCTGGATGATGTGGATTATCTCGAAAAGATAAAGATACAGCAGAAAAACTGGATCGGCCGCTCGGAGGGCGCGGAGGTCACCTTCAAGCTTTCCACAGGCGATGATATGATAGTGTACACCACCCGTGCGGATACGCTTTTCGGTGCGACTTATACCGTTATGTCACCGGAGCATCCGCTCATTGAAAAGATGCAAGACAGCATCACAAACTTTGATGAGGTGCTTGCGTATAAGGCTGAGGCTGCCAAAAAATCCGAGTTCGAGCGCACAGAGCTTGCCAAGGACAAGACCGGCGTTCGCCTTGAGGGCATATACGCGGTAAACCCCGTAAACGGAAATCATCTGCCGGTATTTATATCCGATTACGTTCTTGTCACCTACGGCACAGGCGCTATTATGGCTGTTCCCGCGCACGACACGCGCGACTGGGACTTTGCCAAAAAATTCGGACTTCCCATCATCGAGGTTGTCGCGGGCGGAAAGGATGTTCAAAAAGAAGCCTATACCGATGTGTACAGCGGAGAAATGGTAAATTCGGGCTTCCTTACGGGTATGCCCGTTAAAAAGGCAATCCCCGCTATGATAGACTGGCTTGAAAAAGAGGGTCTGGGAAAAAGAAAGGTCAACTTCAAGCTCCGTGACTGGGTGTTCTCGCGTCAGCGCTACTGGGGCGAGCCTATACCTCTGGTGCATTGCGAGAAGTGCGGCTGGGTGGCGCTTCCCGAATCGGAGCTGCCTCTGGAGCTGCCGGAGATAGAGACCTTTGAGCCGGGCGAAAACGGAGAGTCCCCTCTTGCAAAAGCATACGACTGGATAAACACCACCTGTCCCCGGTGCGGCGGTCCCGCCGAAAGAGAGACCGACACCATGCCTCAATGGGCAGGATCTTCGTGGTATTTCCTCCGCTATACCGATCCTCACAATGACGAGGCGCTTGCTTCAAAGGAGGCCCTTGAATACTGGATGCCTGTTGACTGGTACAACGGCGGTATGGAGCATACCACACTTCATTTGCTCTATTCGCGCTTCTGGCACAAGTTCCTTTATGATATAGGCGTAGTGCCGACAAAGGAGCCGTATATGAAACGCACCTCCCACGGCATGATACTGGGCGAGGACGGTCAGAAAATGTCTAAATCGCGCGGAAATGTTATCAATCCCGATGACGTTGTAAAAGAGTTCGGCGCGGACGCGTTCAGAACGTTCGAGATGTTTATAGGCGCGTTTGACCAGACAACACCTTGGTCGCAGACAGGTCTTAAAGGCTGCTACAAATTCCTCGAAAGAGTCTGGAAGCTGCAGGAGCTTGTAACGGACGAGGAAGGCTACTCAAAATCGCTTGAAAAGAATATGCACAAAACCATCAAAAAGGTCAGCGAGGACTTTGACAGCATGAAGTTCAACACCGCTATAGCCGCTATGATGTCCTTGATAAACGATATGTACAAAAAAGGCTCCGTTACAAAGGGCGAGTACAAGACTCTTATCACGCTTTTGAACCCCGTGGCTCCCCATATGACGGAAGAGCTTTGGGAGACTTTCGGCAACGGAAACATTCTCTCGCTTGAACCGTGGCCCTCATACGACGAGGAAAAGACAAAAGACGACGAGGCGGAAATCGTTGTTCAGATAAACGGCAAGATCCGCGACAAGCTGACCGTTCCCGCAGGTATTGACAAGACGGCTTTGGAGGAAGCGGCTATGTCATCGGAAAAGATCAAAGAGCTTACAGCGGGCAAGACTGTCATAAAGGTCATAACCGTGCCGAACAAGCTTGTTAATATAGTTGTGAAATAACGGAATATCAAAAGGAGGAGATACCAATGGCAATGAAAGATTATGAATTCTGGTTCGTGACCGGCAGTCAGTTCCTGTACGGACAGGAAACGCTTGATCAGGTCGCGGCGGATTCAAAGGCGATGGTTGACGGACTTAACGCGTCGGGCAAGCTGCCGTGCAGACTTGTATGGAAACCGACGGTAAAGACTCCGGCAGAGATCACGAAAATTTTCAAAGAGGCCGACTATGACGACAAGTGCGCCGGCGTTATTACGTGGATGCACACCTTCAGCCCTTCAAAGATGTGGATAAACGGTCTTAAAAGCTACAAAAAGCCGTACTGCCACTTCCACACACAGTACAACCGCGAGATCCCGTGGAATGAGATCGATATGGACTTTATGAACCTGAACCAGTCGGCTCACGGCGACAGAGAACACGGTTTTATCGGCGCAAGGATGAGAATGGCGAGAAAGATCATTGTCGGCTACTGGCAGGATGACGAGCCTGTCGCGAAGCTTGCGTCATGGATGAGAAGCGCTGTCGGCTATATGGTAAGTCAGTCGCTCAAAATGGTGCGTTTCAGCGATAATATGCGTCAGGTTGCGGTGACCGAGGGCGATAAGGTAGAGGCCGAGCTTAAGTTTGGCTGGGATGTCGAGTACAGAGCCGTAGGCGATCTTGTTGACGTGCTTAACGAGGTAACGGACGCCGAGGTCGATGCTAAAATGGCTGAATACGCCGAGCGCTATGACATGGATACCGACAATATAGCCGCTGTGCGCTATCAGGCAAAGGAAGAGGTCGCTATCAGAAAGATATGCGAAAAGTACGGCTACAGCGCTTTTGTAACTCACTTTGATACATTGCACGGTCTTGAGCAGCTGCCCGGACTTGCGGTGCAGAATATGATGGCTGACGGCTACGGCTTCGGCGCGGAGGGCGACTGGAAGGTCGCTGCCATGGACGCCGTGATGAAGGCTATGGCTGAAGGCATGACGGGCGGAACCGCTTTCATGGAGGACTATACCTATCATCTGGAAAAGGGCAACGAGCATATTCTCGGCGCTCATATGCTGGAGGTATGTCCGCTGGTAGCCGCAGGCAAGCCGAAGATACAGGTGCATCCTCTCGGAATAGGCGGCAAGGGCGATCCCGCAAGACTTGTATTCGACTCAAAGGACGGCGACGCAATAGTCGCATCGCTTGTGGATATGGGCGGCAGAATGAGGCTTATCGTAAACGATATTAAGGCCTGCAACCCGCTTAAACCCATGCCCAAGCTCCCCGTTGCGGGAGTTATGTGGAAGCCGGAGCCTTCATTGGCGATATCGGCGGAGGCATGGATCATGGCGGGCGGTGCTCACCACAGTGTGCTGAGCTATGACATCACCGCCGAGATGCTCCATGACTGGGCAAAGATGATGGGCATTGAGTTTGTCCATATCGGCAAGGATACAACAATAGAAGCGCTTGAAAAAGAGCTGTTCTTAAACGATGTCGCATATAAGCTAAGATAAAAAATACAGAGAGCTTATTCAATTCCATACAGCTGCCGTAATTATACAAGAGGTGAGAAATTGAATACACATAATTATTTTTTACTCAAAAATGTCTTTGCGGGGTAGGACGCCGTTGCCGGTGATAAAAAGAATACACCTATTGCCGGATGATGCCGTAAGGTGTGATACAGTGGCCACTACAATTAATAAAAGCGGTCATGGTTCGGATTATAATAAAATTATATGAAGTTGGAGGCAAAAGTAATCGCTTGAACGGGCGGTGAATGGGTCACTGCTTTTTAAAGCCCGGAAAAAGAATAAACCAATCCCCGCTTCCTAAAGTAAATATTTATTTATTTTAGGAGGCAGAATGAGCAAAAAAACTGAAAATCAAGGATTTGTATGCGAAAATTGCGGACAAAGGGTCGCTCCGGTTTCTGATGGCGGATATCGGAATCACTGCCCGGAATGTTTGTATTCCTTACACGTTGACATTTTACCCGGAGATAGGCGATGCGAATGTCATGGACTGATGGAGCCTAAATCAGTAGTGTATAATTCAAAAAAAGGATACCAGATAGTTCACAAATGTAAAAAATGCGGCTTTAAACGCGCAAACATTATAAATCGCAATTCAATACAGCCTGATAATTTTGAATTGATTTTAAAACTAATGTCAAAATCTGTATAACGAAGCGAAACAAAGAACCGCCTGTCAAACGGGTGGTTCTTGATTTTAAAAATACCTTTATACACAAAAAAATCCCCTCGCGGCGGAAATGACGCAAGGCGCATACATCCGCGTGAGGGGATATTTGTTTTTATTATGATGTTGTAAGAATAACGGTAACAACAGTTGTTATCAAAAACAGAATAGCTATTGTCGTGGTCATCTTGTTGTAAAGCGCGTCCTTTGTGCTGCCGCCGTTTTTGCTGAAAAACGAATCGGTAACATCATCTGTCGAGGCGCCCTGAATACCTCTCATGCCGGGATCTTTTCCCTCCTGAACAAGTACCACTACAATCAGCAGTACAGCCATTATGATATGAAGTACTATAAATACTGTGCTCATTGCCCTACCTCCTTTGCCTGTGGGAGTATGTACGAGTACAAAACCCAAAAATTATAACTAACGTATCTATTATATCACATTTTAAGAAAATTTCAAGTGTTTTTTGAAAAAAGTTTTAAAAATAT
>CAZCZR010000078.1:0-6884 GCA_964503455.1 uncultured Lachnospiraceae bacterium
CAGGACCCGCAGAAACACCTACTGCAACACCTACAGCAGGACCTGCAGAAACACCTACAGCAACACCTACAGCAGAGCCTGCGGAAACACCTACTGCAACACCTACGGCAGAACCCACGGAGTCACCTACAGAGGCACCCACAGAGGCACCCACGGAGTCGCCCACAGAAACACCTACTGCAGAGCCGACAGCTACGCCTACGCCGCTCAGTCACTCGACAGGAAACTGGAAGCCGATAAGCATCACTAAAGCGTCACCTACTCCTGCTCCTTCAGCAGAGCCGGAATCTACTCCCGCACCTTCGGAAGAGCCGGAATCTACCGTTACACTTTCAGGAGAGCCGGAGCCGACAACTGTGCCTTCGGAAGAACCGGAACCTACCGCTGCACCTTCAGGAGAGCCGGAGCCGACAACTGTGCCTTCAGAAGAGCCGGAACCTACTTCTGTGCCTTCAGAAGAGCCGGAATCCGCCCCTGCGGATGAATTAACAAATCCGGAAGAAACAACCGCTCCCGGCGAAATAACGGATTATGACGACTATGATTCTCAAATCAGTGATATTGATGAAAATGATACGGGTGATGACAACAACGCGGCTCATGACTATGTACAGGGACCTGAGCAGCCGGGTTCGCCAAAGACAAGAGATAATTCAATGCTGCCGGTATGGCTGTTTATAGCAGTGATAACGGGTCTTGGCGCACTTTGGCTCGGCTATAAGTCAAAGGCTGAAGATAATAGTAATGATAAGAACAGGAGGGCATTATAATGAAAAAGAAGGTTTTTAAATTTGTTTCGATACTATGTGCTGTTGCCTGCGTTTTATCCGTGGTAAACATTGTAAGAACACAGAAGCAGTATAGGGACAGCAAAGATTATTATGACAATCTTTCAAACATTATGATCTCAAACCGTGATTATCAGATTTATGTTTCCGATAATCAAAGCGGCGAAGAAACTCCCGTTGATGTAAACTTTGATTTGTTGAAGGAAATGAACGCGAATGTTGTCGGTTGGCTGTACTGCGAAGGTACCCCGATAAACTATCCGGTAGTTCAAAGCTCTGACAATTCATATTATCTGAAGCATTTGTATAACAACCAAACAAATTCATCGGGTGCGATATTTATGGATGCACTTAACTCGCCGGATTTGACAGACGCAAACACTGTGATTTACGGCCATAATATGAAAAACGGTACTATGTTTGCTTCACTTAAGAATTACCGTTATCAGAGCTATTATGAACAGCATCCGACAATGTATTTTCTGACAGAGGAAAAGAGTTACAGAATTGATATTTTTGCCGCATACAGCGATGCGGGCGTTTCGGAAGCATATACAATATTTTTTGACTCGCCTCAGACGCTGAGCGGCTATCTGCAAAGGGCTTGGTCAAAATCCGATATAGACACATCATCGCTTGATATGTCGGTAAACGACAACATAATAACCCTTATAACCTGCACTTATGACTTCAACGACGCAAGATACGTTGTTCAGGGTAAGATTACTCCGATTGACTGATAGTGCATTTAAAGGTGTTGTATCAAAATAACTCCGCCTAAAAACATTACGCAAAAATCTCTTGAAACATGGCTTTTCAGTCACGTAATCAAGAGATTTTTGTTGCTTTTAAGGCTATTTTTTTTGGGGGTCATATCGCCCTGATTTCAGCGCAGCCGTTTTTGTAACATAAGGATTTAAACGGATTATTTGATTTCCCTATGGAAGTCCTGCAGCGATTTAACGGAGCCTTTGGACTGCTGCATAGCCTTTATACCGGCAATGCACGCCTTTGCTTCCGCCATAGTCGTCATGTATGGGATTCTTCCTTTGATAACGCCCTTTCGGATATAGCTGTCATCTGCGGCGCCCTTCTTATCGTTTGGCGTGTTTATGACGATAGTCACTTCCTTGTTGGTGATAACGTCAAGCACGTTGGGCCTGCCGTCGTTGAGCTTTGCTATCTTGCTTGCCTTTATGCCGCGTTTTGCAAGATAAGCGCAGGTGCCGGGAGTCGCGAGTATATCAAAGCCGCAGTCGGTAAAGCCTCTTGCAAGCTCCTCAAGCTCATCTTTGTCGCGGTCGTTCACGCTTATAAGTACCTTGCCGGAAAGGGGAAGTCTTATCTGTGTAGCCTCCTGAGCCTTGCCGAAAGCTTCGCCAAAGGTTGACGCCATACCGAGGACCTCGCCGGTGGAACGCATTTCAGGCCCGAGTACCGGGTCTACCTCTTGGAACATATTAAACGGGAACACAGCCTCCTTAACACCGTAGTGCGGGATATGCTTTTCCGTTATTTCGGGAACGGGCGATTTCCTTCCTGTAAGCGGCATGGTGATGATCTCTGTTGCAAGAGGTACCATGCGGATATTGCACACCTTTGATACGAGCGGCACTGTTCTTGACGCTCTCGGATTGGCTTCAAGCACGTAAACCTTGTCATCCTCTATTGCGTACTGCATATTCATCAGACCGCGCACGTTCATTTCAACAGCGATCTTTCTTGTGTACTCCTTTATGGTAGCAACGTGCTTTTCGGGTATATTCAGCGACGGAAGTATACAAGCCGAGTCGCCTGAATGAATTCCGGCAAGCTCTATATGCTCCATTACAGCCGGTACAAATACGTGTTCGCCATCGCTTATCGCATCCGCTTCACATTCCGTAGCATGATTAAGGAACCTGTCTATAAGTATGGGACGGTCAGGCGTAACGCCAACGGCGGCGTTCATATAAACCTTAAGGCTTTCAGCATCGTGTACAACCTCCATACCGCGTCCGCCGAGAACATATGATGGACGTACCATGACGGGGTAGCCGATATTTTCGGCTATTTCAAGTGCCTCCCCGACATTTACAGCCATGCCCGATTCGGGCATCGGGATCTCAAGCTTGTCCATCATAGCGCGGAACAGATCCCTGTCCTCCGCAAGGTCGATCGTTTCGGGAGTCGTGCCGAGTATGTTCACGCCGTTTTTCTTAAGCTCCGCAGCAAGATTCAGCGGCGTCTGACCGCCGAACTGCGCTATAACGCCAAGCGGCTTTTCCTTTTCATGTATGCTTAAAACATCCTCAAGGGTAAGCGGTTCGAAATAAAGCTTATCGGAGGTGTCGTAGTCCGTCGAAACGGTTTCGGGATTGCAGTTTATAATGATAGTTTCAAAGCCGAGCTTCTTAAGAGCCATAGCCGCGTGAACGCAGCAGTAGTCGAATTCTATGCCCTGACCTATTCTGTTGGGGCCGCCGCCGAGGATCATTATTTTCGGCTTGTCCGAGGTTTTGCTTTCATCTTTAATATTATAGGATGAATAGTAGTACGCCGCGTTTTCGGTGCCGCTTACATGAACGCCCTCCCATGCTTCAGTTATGCCTGCCGCGATACGCGCGTTGCGTATCGATTCTTCGGTAACGTCAAGCAGACCGCTTAAGTATCTGTCTGAGAAGCCGTCCTTCTTTGCCTGTTCAAGCACTTCGGCGGAGGGTATGGTGCCTTTTAGCTTCTTTAAAGCCTCCTCTTCCTCTACAAGCTCCTTCATCTGCTCTATAAAATAGTGCTTTATCTTTGTGAGGTTCCAAAGCTCCTCGACAGTAGCGCCTTTTCTGAGAGCTTCGTACATGATGAACTGACGCTCGCTCGAAGGGGTATGGAGCATTGAAAGAAGCTCTTCCTTTGTCTTTTCGCCGAAATCCTTCGCTCCGCCTAAGCCGTATCTTCCTATTTCAAGGCTGCGTATAGCCTTCTGGAACGCTTCTTTATATGTTTTGCCTATGCTCATTACCTCGCCGACAGCACGCATCTGAGTACCGAGCTTGTCCTGGGCGCCCTTAAACTTTTCAAACGCCCAGCGCGCAAACTTGATAACAACATAGTCGCCGTCGGGATAGTACTTGTCAAGGGTACCGTACTTTCCGCATGGAATGTCGGACAGGTCAAGACCCGAAGCGAGCATTGCCGATACTAAAGCTATGGGGAAGCCCGTAGCTTTTGAAGCCAGTGCGGATGAACGCGAGGTACGCGGGTTGATTTCTATAACTATAATTCTGCCGTCCTCGGGATTTCTTGCGAACTGAACGTTGGTGCCGCCTATGACCTCAATCGCCTCAACGATCTTGTATGCCTGACGCTGAAGCTCCTTTTGTACATCCTCGGGAATGGTAAGCATCGGGGCCGAGCAGAACGAGTCGCCCGTGTGAACGCCGAGGGGATCTATATTTTCTATAAAGCATACGGTGATCATGTTGCCGGCAGAGTCTCTTACAACCTCAAGCTCAAGCTCTTCCCAGCCGAGAACGGACTCTTCCACAAGCACCTGACCTACGATACTTGCCTGCAAACCTCTTTCGCAGACCGTTTTAAGCTCTTCGGTGTTGTATACAAGACCGCCGCCTGCACCTCCCATAGTATACGCCGGACGAAGCACGACCGGATATCCGAGCTTGTCCGCGATAGCAAGAGCCTCGTCAACGGAATAAGCGACCTCGCTGCGCGCCATTTCAATACCGAGAGAGTTCATGGTCTTTTTGAATTCGATCCTGTCCTCGCCGCGGTCGATAGCGTCCACCTGAACGCCGATCACTTTTACGCCGTACTTTTCGAGAATACCTGCCTTGTCAAGCTCCGAGCACAAATTCAAACCCGACTGACCGCCCAGATTCGGCAAAAGCGCATCGGGGCGCTCCTTTTCAATGATCTGTGTAAGACGCTCCACGTTAAGAGGCTCGATATAGGTGACATCAGCGGTTTCGGGATCCGTCATTATGGTTGCGGGATTTGAGTTTACCAGCACGATCTCATAGCCAAGCTTTCTCAAAGCCTTGCACGCCTGTGTGCCGGAGTAGTCGAACTCGCACGCCTGACCGATGATAATAGGACCGGAGCCTATGATCAGCACTTTGTGTATGTCTTCTCTTTTTTTCATAAATGAATCAATTCCTTTCAATTAGTTAGAATTTACATCCATATATTATTATCTTATATTATTTGGATTTTGTCAAGTCAATTTTACAAAAAAATCGTCCATTTACAAAAAACGTCGATACAGTGCGAAAATGATACCGGCAGCGGGTGTATCTTACAGCTTCTCAGCGGGAACCCGTTTAAATCCTGTAAGTATGATATGATCGCCATCCCGCATAGAAATAAAAATATTTTCAAAAAACTCTTGCATAAGTCATCGCATAATGTTATAATTAGGCTATAAAATTTTTACCGGAGGAAAAGTCATGGACAACGAAACAGTAATAGTGCTTGATTTCGGCGGACAGTACAATCAGCTTATCGCCCGCCGCGTCAGAGAATGTAATGTATACTGCGAGGTTATGCCGTATACGGCGGACATTGAGCGCATTAAGGAAAAGAACCCGAAAGGCATCATCTTCACAGGCGGCCCCAACAGCGTTTATGACGAGAAATCACCGCATTATGATAAGATGATTTTTGAGCTTGGTGTGCCGATACTCGGCATTTGCTACGGCTGCCATCTGATGGCATATACGCTTGGCGGTCATGTTGCAACAGCGCCCGTGGGCGAATACGGCAAAACAGAAATTACAACGTCCGACAGCTTAATTTTTAAAGGTGTAGACAAAGAAACAATCGTGTGGATGAGTCATAACGATTATATAGATAAGCTCCCCAATGGTTTTAAGGTCACAGCATTTTCCGCCGACTGCCCATGCGCGGCGTATGAAAACGCGGAAAAGAAGCTGTACGCGGTGCAGTTCCACCCGGAGGTCAATCATTCTGTTCAAGGTCAGCAGATGCTCAAAAATTTTCTTTATGAGGTGTGCGGCTGCAAGGGCGACTGGATAATGAGCGATTACGCGAAAAAAACGATTACGGCGCTCAAGGAGAAAATCGGCGACGGCAAGGTGCTGTGCGCTCTTTCGGGCGGCGTTGACTCATCGGTGGCGGCTGTAATGCTTCATAAAGCCGTAGGCAAGCAGCTTACGTGCGTCTTTGTTGACAACGGTCTTTTAAGGAAGAACGAGGGTGACGAAGTCGAAACGCTTTTTAGGGATCAGTTTGATATAAATCTCGTGAGAGCCAATGCCCAAGACAGATTTTTAGGTAAACTTGCCGGTGTTACCGAGCCGGAAAAGAAGCGCAAGATCATAGGCGAGGAGTTTATCCGTGTATTTGAAGCAGAAGCGAAAAAGCTCGGCAAGGTCGATTTTCTTGTTCAAGGCACCATATATCCCGATGTAATAGAATCCGGAGCAGGAGATGCGGCTGTTATAAAGAGTCATCATAATGTCGGAGGACTGCCGGAATATGTTGACTTCAAAGAAATAATCGAGCCTTTAAGAGACTTGTTTAAAGATGAAGTGCGTAAGCTTGGCATGGAACTGGGACTTCCGGAAAGGTTCGTTTGGCGTCAGCCGTTCCCCGGACCCGGACTTGCGGTTCGCGTTATCGGTGAGATAACGGAGGATAAGCTTGCGATACTCCGCGATGCGGATGCGGTTTTCCGTGAGGAAATAGCGAATGCCGGTCTGGAAAGGGATATAAATCAGTACTTTGCGGTCATCACAGATATGCGCAGCGTAGGTGTAATGGGTGACGGCAGGACGTATGATTATACCCTTGCGCTCCGCGCAGTGACCACAACCGATTTCATGACCGCTGATTGGGCAAGGATACCCTATGACGTACTTGAGAAGGTGTCTAACAGGATTGTAAACGAGGTAGGGCGTGTGAATAGGATCGTGTATGATGTAACCAGCAAGCCTCCGGCCACAATTGAGTGGGAATGATGTCGAAATTCAAAATAACGGCTTACCTATGCGGTTTCTTGAATGTATAAGTACAAAATGGCAACATTTTGGCAACATTTGAATTATTCATTAAATAAAGAGCTAACTGATTTTTGTATCG
>CAZCZR010000079.1:0-6761 GCA_964503455.1 uncultured Lachnospiraceae bacterium
AACGCTGAAGGCATCTAAGCGTGAAGCCCCCTTCAAGATAAGATTTCCCACAGCGAGAGCTGGTAAGGACCCATGGAGACTACATGGTTGATAGGTCGCGGGTGTAAGTGCAGTAATGTATTAAGCTAAGCGATACTAATAGTCCGAGGGCTTGACCAAGAGCAGTGAGCGGTGCGAAGCTACGGCGCCGAAGGAGCTGCGAACGGAAGTAAGAGTTAGAGAGAATCAGAGGTAATGAGATATATGTTCAGTTTTGAAGGTACAAGGTAGTGAATCCGGTGACGATAGCAAGGAGGATCCACCTGTTCCCATGCCGAACACAGAAGTTAAGCTCCTTCACGTCGATGATACTTGGCGGGTAACTGCCCGGGAAAGCAGATAGTTGCCGGAACAAAGCATAGAGCCGGAGATAATGACCGAGGGTCATTATCTTTGGCGTATATGTATATATTCCTTCATAGCTCAGTTGGCAGAGCGCGTGACTGTTAATCACGATGTCGCTGGTTCGAGCCCAGCTGGAGGAGCCAATACCCAAAGGGGCTGTTTAAAAATGACTTTTTAAACAGCTCCATTTTTATACCGATTTATTTATCTGCTGAATATTTACTTATTACTCATTCTATATATTTCCGCCTTTTTGCGGTCCGGACTTTTTTACAGTTCCTTTTTTGTGCTTTCAGCATTAAATTTTCAGTCTTATTTGTGCCGATTTTCAACCTTAGAGCTTGAGTCATTAAAAATTTTTTTAAAATTTTTTCATATATAACACCATTGACAAAACAAGTCAAAAAAAATATAATATGTAACATCAAACAAAGAAGTATTCATATCGGATAAGTATGAATTACAAGCTGTGTTTGATAGAATATACTATAAAGCGAGGTTATTTAAATGAAAAAGAAATTATTTGGTATTTTATCAGTGGCGATATTATCGGCAGCGCTTTTGGCGGGATGCGGCAGCAACGGCGGATCGGGCGCGGAAACAAGCGCTAATAATACAGCGGAAAAGGTGACGCTTACAAACGTGTCATACGACCCGACAAGAGAGCTTTATGCAGCGTATAACGAAATATTTGCGAAGCACTGGAAGGAAAAGACGGGACAGGATGTTGAAATCACTCAGTCACACGGCGGCTCCGGCAAGCAGGCGCTTGAGGTTGCAAACGGACTTGAAGCGGATGTTGTAACATTGGCTTTGGAGTATGACGTAAAGGCTGTTCAGGATGCAGGACTTATCGAGGACGGCTGGGTAAACGAGTTCGATAAGGACAGCTCGCCGTACACATCAACAATTGTTTTTCTCGTAAGGAAAGGAAATCCTAAAAATATTCAGGACTGGGGCGATCTCATAAGAGATGACGTTGGTATAATCACGCCGAATCCGAAAACATCGGGCGGCGCAAGATGGAATTATCTCGCGGCATGGGCATATGCCGAGCAGCAGTTCGGTAATGACGAAACACAGATTAAGGACTTTATGAAGAAGCTCTTTGCAAATGTTCTTGTGCTTGATTCGGGTGCGCGCGGCGCGACAAACACCTTTGTAGAAAACGGTCAGGGCGATGTGCTTCTCGCATGGGAGAACGAAGCGTTCCTGTCACTGGACGAATATCCGGATCAGTATGAAATAGTTACACCGAGCATCAGTATTCTCGCGCAGCCGTCGGTTGCGATAGTAGACGAGGTTGTTGACAAGCGCGGCACACGCGAGGCTGCAACGGAGTACTTACAGTACCTTTATTCGGACGAAGCGCAGAGATTAGAGGCTGAAAATTATTATCGTCCGTCAAACGAAGAAATTCTTAAAGAGTATGCGGATGTATTTGATCTTAACATAAACCTTGTAACAATCGAGGACTTCGGCGGCTGGGATAAGGCGCAGGAAAAGCATTTCGCGGACGGCGGCGTGTTTGATGAGATATATGAAGAGAAATAACAATTAGAAACCTTTCATAAAGGATGGCTTTATTTATGAAAAAAGCAAAAAGCAAGCGCGTAATTCCCGGGTTCGGTCTGAGCATGGGAGTTACGCTGTCCATACTTAGTATAATTGTACTTATTCCGCTGGCGTCGCTTGTGGTTTATACCGCGCAGATGGATTTTAAAGATGTAATTCAAACAATAACGCGTCCGAGAGTTCTGGCAAGCTTTAAGGTGAGCTTCCTCACCGCGTTTATCGCGTCTTTAGTAAACCTTGTGATGGGAATAATTCTCGCATGGGTGCTTGTGAAATACAAATTTCCGGGGAAAAGGATTCTTGACGGCATGATAGAATTGCCGTTTGCGCTGCCTACGGCTGTCGCGGGTATATCGCTCACGGCGCTTACCTCCGATACGGGAATAATCGGCTCGGCGTTTGCGAAGATAGGGATTCAGATAGCGTATACAAGGGTAGGTATAACAGTTGCGCTGATATTTATTGGCATACCGTTCGTTGTGCGAACCGTTCAGCCGGTGCTTGAAAAATTAGACGCGTCATATGAGGAAGCGGCCGGTATGCTCGGCGCGAGCAGATCGAGGATTTTCAGGAAAATCATACTTCCCGAAATATTTCCGGCAGCGTTAACAGGGTTCGGTCTTGCGCTGGGCAGATGTATCGGCGAATACGGCAGCGTTGTGTTTATTGCGGGCAATATGCCTTATGAAACGGAGATAACTCCGCTCATCATCATGGCGGAGCTTCAGGAATACGACTACGCAAGCGCAACCGCTATCGCGCTTGTTATGCTGATTTTCGCCTTTGCGATACTGTTTGCGGTAAATCTGATTCAATCGCATAACTCAAAGATCATAAACGGAGGCAAGTAGTATGGAGAAAAATGAAGGCTCAAAGATAGTCAAATGGATTCTTATCGGAATAAGCGCATTATTCGCTTTTCTGTTTCTCGTTCTTCCGCTTTATACCGTAATACACGATGCGCTGAGAAGCGGCTGGGAAACATATAAAGAGGCGGTAACGGATGAATACACGGTAAAGGCGGCTGCGCTCACTGTCGAGGCAACGGTTATAGCGGTGTTCATTAACACTGTTTTTGGCTTGTTTGCGGCATGGACAGTTACGAAGTTCCGGTTCCGAGGCAAGAAGGTTTTGATAACATTGATAGATATTCCCGTTACGGTATCGCCGATTATAGCCGGTCTTATATTTGTACTGACATTCGGACGGCAAAGCCCGATTTATCCGTATTTACAGGCGTGGAATATACAGATAGTGTTCGCGGTACCGGGAATAGTATTGGCAACTGTTTTTGTAACATTTCCGCTCATATCGCGCGAGCTGATACCGGTGCTTGAAGCGCAGGGCAGCGATGAGGAAGAAGCCGCGGCGCTTATGGGCGCGAAGGGTTTCACGATATTTCGCCGCGTTACATTCCCGCATATAAAGTGGGCGTTCCTTTACGGGGTGGTGCTGTGCGCGGCACGCGCCATGGGCGAGTTCGGCGCGGTTTCGGTATTGTCGGGGCATCTTCGCGGTAAAACAAACACACTGCCGCTGCACGTGGAAATTCTGTTCAACGAGTTCAAATATGTTCCGGCGTTCGCGGTTTCGTCGATACTCGTTATGATGGCAATTATTATCCTTATTATCCGCAGCGTTGTGGAATACAGAGGAAGGAGAGCGGAATAAATGTATGTTGAGCTTAAAAATATAAATAAAAGCTTCGGCGATTTCAAAGCGTCGGACAATGTAAGCTTCAGCATTGAAAAGGGAAAGCTTATAGGTCTGCTTGGTCCGAGCGGAAGCGGTAAAACGACGATACTCAGAATGATTGCCGGACTTGAAACGCCCGACAGCGGCGAGATTATAATCGACGGCAGGGTGGTAAACGACATTCCCGCAAGCAAGCGCGGTATAGGCTTCGTTTTCCAAAACTACGCGCTGTTTCGGTATATGACTGTTTATGAAAACATAGCGTTCGGGCTGCGTGTCAGAAAGGACGATAAGAAAAGTATAGATAAAAGGGTAAAGGAGCTTATAAGCCTTGTCGGACTTGATGGAATGGATAAGCGGTATCCGAGTCAGCTTTCGGGCGGGCAGCGGCAGAGAGTGGCATTTGCGAGAGCGATCGCGCCCAATCCGCAGCTTTTGCTTCTTGATGAGCCGTTTGCGGCGATTGACGCAAAGGTGCGTCAGGAGCTTAGAAGCTGGCTGAAAGAGATGATAAAAAAGCTCGGAGTAACGAGCATATTCGTAACACATGACCAGGACGAGGCTATTGAGGTTGCGGACGAGCTGATAATCACAAACAACGGCAGGATAGAGCAAACCGGAACCCCGCTTGAAATTTATCAGAATCCCGAAACGGCGTTTACAGCATCCTTCCTCGGACAGACCTCGGTTATTGAGGATTATACAAGGTTTAAAACCTTCGAGCGCATAGAAAACACCGGCAAGGCGATCGTGCGTCCCGAGTTTGTGAAAATCACAAAAAAGGGAGAGATACAGAAGTATAAAAGCTCCGCGGTAGAGGGAGTTGTTGAAAAGACACTGTTCAGAGGCAGCAATATCGAGCTTTCGGTACGCGTGGGCGATACCGTATTAAATGCCCGCCGCGCTCTTGATGAGCCGCAGGTTGAAGCGGGCGAAACGGTAGACGTGTTCTTATACAGATTGTTCGTAACCTCCGGCGATAAGGCGTATATTGTTGAAAACGAATCGCTGAGAGAGGATTCGATAGTGATTTAAGAAAGGACTTTATTTTGAAAACGGAAAGAATCAGCACCGATATACTGATAATCGGCGGAGGAACGGCGGGATGCTATGCTGCCATTACAATCGCAAAGGCGTCAGACGCAAAAGTGCTTATCTGCGAAAAGGCGCATATAAAGCGCAGCGGATGTCTGGCGGCGGGGGTAAATGCCTTAAACGCGTATATAACAGAGGGACACGAGCCGAAATTCTATGCGGACTATGCCATGAATGACGCACTCGGTATAGCGAGATACGACTTGCTGCTGTCGATGTCGGAGAGGCTTAACGGCGTAACAGCGGAGCTTGAACGGCTCGGACTTGTTATACTCAAAGACGAAAACGGAAAATATGTAACGCGCGGCGCGAGAAATATCAAAATAAACGGCGAGAATATCAAGCCTATTTTAGCCGATGCGGTAAACGCGCTTACAAATACAACGGTTTTAAACCGTGTGAACATAACCGATTTTGCGGTCAGGGACAATAAAATTATCGGAGCGTATGGGATAGGGACAGAAAACGATACGTTTTATATAATACAGGCAAGGGCGGTAATAGTCGCTACAGGCGGTGCGGCGGGATTGTATAAACCGAACAATCCCGGCTTTTCGCGTCATAAGATGTGGTATCCGCCGTTTAACACCGGCGCGGGATACGCTATGGGTATACGAGCCGGAGCGGAAATGACCTCGTTTGAAATGCGGTTTATAGCGCTTCGGTGCAAGGACACGATAGCTCCAACGGGAACGCTTGCGCAGGGCATTGGCGCGAAGCAGATCAATTCTCTCGGCGAGGTGTACGATGATAAATACGGCAACGCCACATCGGAGCGCGTTTACGGCACAGTCGTTGAAAATATTGAGGGCAGAGGCCCTTGCTATTTGCAGACGAGGGGTATAACCTCCGAACAGGAGGAGGACTTAAAAAGAGCGTATCTCAACATGGCGCCGTCACAGACGCTTAAATGGATCGAGGACGGCGGCCCGTCACAATATAATGTGGAAATTGAGGGCACGGAGCCGTATATAGTGGGCGGTCATACCGCAAGCGGCTACTGGGTTGACATAAACAGAAAAACCACTATTGACGGCTTGTACGCTGCCGGAGACGTCGCAGGCGGCGCGCCGCAGAAGTATGTTACAGGCGCGCTTGCCGAGGGAGAAATCGCTGCGCAGGCAGCGGCGGAATATATAAAATCCGCGGATATAACCGCGATTGATGAAGCGGACATAGCGGCACATATAAAAGAAGCCGGGCATTTTCTTGACAAATCGGCTGCTCAATTTACGACCGAGCAGCTTGAAGAGGCGATGCAGAAGGTCATGGATGAATACGCGGGCGGGATCAAGACAAATTACCGGTTTAATCAAACGCAGCTTAACCGCGCCGATGAAAAAATCAGGCGGCTTACAGAGCTTTCTGACACACTTCGCGCATCGGATTTTTACGAGCTTATGCAGATTTATGAGCTTCGCGAAAGGCTTACGGTGTGCAGAAGCGTGATCGCGCATCTCGGAGCGCGCCATGAAACGCGCTGGCACTGCTTCGCGGAGAATATGGACTATCCCGAACGCGATGATGTGCATTTCAATAAATTCGTGAACTCGCGGCTCGTTGACGGAAAGATAGAGATTATCCTGCGTGATATTCCGGAAGGAGGCATGGTAAGATGAGCATTGAGATCAACAAAATTAAATGCGTAGGCTGCGGAAGCTGCCGTAAGGTTTGCCCCGGAGGACTGATAAGACAAGACGCGCACAGGAAAGCATATATCAAATATCCGCGCGACTGCTGGGGATGCGCATCATGCCTTAAGGAATGTCCCGCACGGGCGATAAGCCTGTATCTGGGCGCCGATATGGGCGGCGCGGGAAGCCGGATGAGGGCTGAAATAAGCGATGATATTATAAAATGGATAATAACAAAACCTGACGGACAGGTTGAAGAAATTAAAATAAACCAAAAGGAGTCTAACAAATACTAAGTCTAACAAATACTAAGGGAGTGACACTAACGTGAAAAATAAGCTTCGCATATCACCTCCTTTCGGGACTAGGAGTATACAC
>CAZCZR010000080.1:0-6761 GCA_964503455.1 uncultured Lachnospiraceae bacterium
TATGATCTTATGTTAAACCGGATAAGTCTTGTTTTCCATGTCAACAAGATCCGTGTCCAGCTTATACTTCTTGGCGCGTCTGTACTCGAAGAACTTGACCGCGACCTGACCGAACAGAGCGTAGCTGAGTACGTCCTCATCCTGCTCGATCCATTCTGCACATTCTTTCCTGAGCTTATCCATCTCAGGAGGGATGTTGTCCGCGTTGCGGCAGGTGATCCTCGGCTCGTCGCCTATGATCTTCTTGACGATATCCGGAGCTATCTCAACCGGAGTCTTGCCGTATTCACCTCTGACAATACCCTTTGTTTCCTTGGTTATCATCTTATAACGCTCACCCATAAGAACGTTTAAAACAGCCTGTGTTCCGACGATCTGCGATGAGGGTGTTACCAGCGGAGGATATCCGAGATCGGCTCTTACGCGCGGAACTTCTTTAAGCACCTCGTCAAAAGCGTCCTCGCGGCCCTGCTGCTTCAGCTGCGAAACAAGGTTAGACAGCATACCGCCGGGGACCTGATATTTCAGCGTGTTTACGTCAACGCCCATTACCTTGGTACTCATAAGTCCGCTCTTGATGTACTCTTCTCTAAGAGGCTTGAAATACTCGCAAATCTCTATCAGCTTATCAAGGTCATAGCCTGTGTCGTAGGGAGTGCCCTGCAGTGCTGCGACTATAGGCTCTGTCGGCGGCTGAGATGTTCCCATAGCCAAAGGCGATATAGCGCAGTCGATAACGTCAACGCCGGCTTCAACAGCCTTTAAGTATACCATTGAAGCTTCGCCGGAGGTATAGTGCGTGTGCAGCTGTATCGGCACCTTGACAGTTTCCTTCATTGCCTTTACGAGATCGTATGCCGTATACGGAAGCAAAAGACCCGCCATATCCTTTATACATATGGAGTCCGCGCCCATATCTTCAAGCTGCTTTGCAAGCTTTGTGAAGCTTTCGATATTGTGAACAGGGCTTATGGTGTAGCAGACCGTAGCCTGTACATGGCCCTTTTCCTTCTTGCAGGCGTTGATAGCGCACTCAAGATTTCTCACATCGTTGAGAGCATCGAAAATTCTCAATATGTCAACACCGTTTGCGATAGACTTCTGCACAAAGTACTCAACAACATCATCCGCATAGTGTCTGTAGCCGAGGATGTTTTGACCTCTAAACAGCATCTGTATAGGCGTCTTTTTCGCCTTGTCCTTTATTTTTCTAAGTCTCTCCCATGGATCCTCATTGAGGAAACGCAGACATGAATCGAATGTGGCTCCTCCCCATGCCTCCAGGGAGTGATATCCGATATCGTCAAGCTTTTCAACGATCGGCAACATCTGATCGGTAGTCATTCTTGTGGCGATAAGCGACTGGTGCGCGTCACGGAGAACTGTTTCCGTGATCTCAACCGGCTTAGCCTTTATTTTCTGTGCCATTTATTTCACTCCTTCTGTAATTATATATTCGAGAACATTGACAGGAATACACCTGCCGCGACTGCGGAGCCTATAACTCCGGCAACGTTCGGCCCCATAGCGTGCATGAGCAGGAAGTTGGAGGGGTTTTCCTTCTGTCCCACCATTTGCGAAACTCTTGCCGCCATAGGCACCGCCGAAACTCCCGCTGAACCGATAAGCGGATTGACCTTTCCTTTTGTAAGCACGTACATAAGGTCGCCCAAAAGCAGACCGCCTATTGTCGAGAAGCAGAACGCTATAAGTCCCAGCGCTATGATTCCCAGCGTCTGTGTATTCAGGAAGGACTCGGCTGTCGCCGTTGCGCCGACAGTAATGCCCAAAAAGATGGTTACTATGTTCATAAGCTCGTTTTGAGCTGTCTTTGCCAGTCTGTCGCATACGCCCGATTCCTTTAATAGGTTGCCGAGCATCAGGCAGCCTACAAGCGCTACCGCGTCGGGTACTATCAGAGCAACGACTACGGTAACTATTATCGGGAACAGGATCTTCTCTGTCTTGCTTACGGGACGGAGCTGTTCCATAACGACGTTTCTCATTTTCTTTGTTGTAAGCAGCTTCATAAAGGGCGGCTGTATAATGGGTATAAGCGCCATGTATGAATACGCGGCAACGGCTATCGCCGGAAGAAGCGCCGGAGCAAGCGTTTTGGTCACGTATATCGCCGTAGGGCCGTCAGCGCCGCCTATAATACCTATCGATGCGGCTTCCTTAACGCCGAAAGCTATCGAAGGAACTAACGCGCTCAATACCAGTGCGCCCATGAATGTGAAGAATACGCCGAACTGAGCGGCAGCGCCCAGAAGAATACTCTTGGGGTTCGCTATAAGCGGGCCGAAGTCGGTCATACAGCCGATGCCGACGAATATCAGCGGCGGATAAATGCCGAGCTTTACGCCCAGATACAAAAAGTCTAAAAGACCTCCTTCAGAAACTACGCGCTGTATGTCTATATGTCCGCCGTCGAGCATAAAATCGGGGTTTGTAAAAAATTCGGTGTGCATCATTATAGCCGTCGAGCCTTTGAACATCGGCAGATTCGTAAGAAGCATACCGAAAGCTATCGGCAAAAGCAGCAGCGGTTCAAATTTCTTGACTATCGCAAGATATAAAAGCACACAAGCTATCGCTATCATAAGCGGGGTGCCTATTGCCTGCAGAAAAGTCGCGATGCTGAAGCCTCCGGAAAGAACATCCCGAGCGTTTGTTATCATCGCCGCAAGACCTGTACTCTGCAGGAAACTAAGTATATTTTCTAACAATTTGTTGTCACCACTTTCTATTTGATTTCGGTAATATAAATGCTCTAATATTAGTTAATAGAAACGATAACATCTCCGCTGTTCACGGAATCTCCCGCTGAAACGCTTATTCCCGCGACAGTGCCTTCAACACCGGCAAATATCTCGTTCTCCATCTTCATAGCTTCAAGAACCGCTACAAGGGAACCTGCCGTAACCTTATCGCCGACATTTACCTTTACCGATACTATTGTTCCGGGCATGGGAGCCGTTACCTGCTTTGCGCCTGCAACCGGAGCCGCCTTGGGAGCGGCGGGTTTCTTTGCAGCCGGTGCCGGAGCTGCAGCCGGAGCGGCGGGCGCCGAAACAACGGGAGCTGCTCCGCCTACTTCTTCAACGTCTACTTCATATGTTTTGCCGTTTACTGTTATATTGAACTTTCTCATTTTATTGCCTTCCTTTCGGATATAATATTAAAATCTGTTGTTGATGGTTTCGTTCAGACCGGCTCTGTTCCATGCGGGAGCAGTGCTGCCGACGCGTCTGTAGGATTTTATTTGAAGATTATAGGTCGAAGTATTAAGGCTTGCCGCGACTGCCGCCGTAAGCACGGCTATCAGCTCGTCCTCATCCATATCGCTGTCCAAAGCCGATGTTTCGGGAACTGCCTCGGCTGCGGCGGGAACCGGTTCCGCTTTTGCAGCCTGCTTTTTCGGATCCTTATAGAAAATAACCTTCATAAGTATCAGCACGATCATAAGGATGACCAGAACGCCGAAAACTATTATAAGTCCCGTTCCGGTGACTTTCAGTCCTTCGCCGAGCGCCTCGCCGGCGCTGAAGCCTTCGCCTTTTATTAAAGCTTCTGATAAATTCATGGCACGTTACCTCTTTTCTCTCAAATCAAACAGGGATATTTCCGTGCTTTTTAGCCGGTCTTGACTCTCTTTTTGACGCGAGCATCTCCAAAGCGGCGATTATCCTCGGTCTTGTCGAATCCGGCTCTATAACGTCGTCTATGTAGCCTCTCTTGGCAGCAACATAAGGCGACGCCAGCTTGTCGCGGTATTCGGCGATCCTTGCGGCTCTTGTCGCAATGGGATCGTCGCTGTTTTTAATATCGTTTTTGAAGATTATGTTAGCTGCTCCGTCCGGACCCATAACCGCGATCTCGGCCGTGGGCCATGCAAATACGGCGTCCGCGCCCATATTCTTCGAATTCATAGCTATGTATGCGCCGCCGTAAGCCTTTCTTACTATGACATTTACCTTTGGCACAGTAGCCTCGGCAAAAGCGTACAAAAGCTTCGCGCCGTGACGGATTATGCCGCCTCTTTCCTGATCGGCTCCGGGGAAGTATCCGGGTACGTCTGTAAGCGTTACGATCGGGATATTAAAGCTGTCGCAGAAGCGTACAAAGCGCGCGCCTTTATCCGATGAGTCTATATCAAGCGCGCCCGCCTTGAACATCGGCTGGTTCGCCACTATTCCCACCGTCTGACCGTTCATCCTTGCAAAGCCTACAACAATATTTTTCGCAAAGCCTTCCTGAACCTCCATAAAGTTACCGTTGTCCACGATCTCCGCAATGACATTCTTAATATCGTAAGCCTTGCCGGAATCATCGGGAACGATAGTCGTAAGCTTTTCCGAAATGCGGTTTATCGGATCGGATGGCTCGGTATAAGGAGCGTTTTCAAGATTGTTTGACGGAAGATACGAAAGAAGCTCTCTTATCTTTGCGATACACTCCTCGTCATTCGCCGCCGTGAAGCTTGAAACGCCGGAAGTTTCAGCGTGAACCTTCGCGCCGCCGAGGTCCTCGGCTGTAACATTCTCGCCGGTGACCGCCTTTATTACCTGCGGACCGGTGATGAACATCTCGCTTGTCTTTTCTACCATAAATATAAAGTCCGTTATAGCGGGTGAATATACCGCGCCGCCCGCGCACGGGCCCATGATCACCGAGATCTGCGGGATCACCCCTGATGCGTGAGTGTTTCTCAGGAAAATGTCGCCGAAGCCGGAAAGCGCGTCAATGCCTTCCTGAATCCTTGCTCCGCCGGAATCATTCATGCCTATGATCGGCGCGCCCATTTTGACAGCCATATCCATGACCTTGCAGATCTTCTTTGCGTGCATTTCGCCCAGAGAGCCTCCTATTACGGTGAAATCCTGAGCGTATACGAATACAAGTCTGCCGTCTACCGTACCGTAGCCGGTAACAACGCCTTCGGCGGGAGCGGTCTTGTCCGCCATGCCAAATTCCGTGCATCTGTGTTCAACGAACGCATCCACTTCTATGAAGCTTCCGGAGTCAAGCAGAGCAAGAATCCTTTCACGGGCAGTCTTTTTGCCTGATTCATGCTGCTTTTTGATTTTAGCTTCGCCGCCGCCAAGTTCAATAGTATGTCTGCGGTTCTGAAGCTCAGTTAATTTATCAACTGTTCCCATGTTCTGACCTCCATTTAACAGAGCGCGCCCGTATGGGAAGGCGCTCAAAATTTTCAGATTAAACAAATCTTATTTTATTATACAATAAAACAAGGAAAAACACAATATTTTTTATCGGCTTTTATCCGTTTTCACCGCAAAAAATTATTGTTAATTTTTTCTCAAATTTTGTGTATGATGTACAAAACGCGCGAAAGAACGGCGAAAGTATAGGTCTTGCCGGTTTTAAATCATCAGCTTGAAAAAGCAGCACCCCTTTTGAATACGGGCGCCGCCTGTCGGGATGGTGTAATTTAAGTATTGACAAATTTCATAAATAGGCGTAAAATATAGTTAGGCACAACTAATTGCAAAGGAGAAAAACAATGACAAGCGTAAAATCAGCATATAAAAGATTGGGAAAAGGAAATTTTTATGACGGAATGATAACAGGCACAACCTTTTTCGGCTCACTTTTAACACGCATTGTATGGCGAATGAACAAGGAAGAAAATAAAGAATATCTTGAAAAGGCATTATCGCCCATTCCGTCGGATTTTAGCGGCAGGCTGCTTGAAGTGCCTGTCGGTACGGGAGTGCTGACAATGCCGTTATATAAAAATCTCAAGGGTGCGGATATTGTATGCCTTGACTATTCACCCGAAATGATGTCGCGCGCGGAAAATCGCGCAGAGGAAGCAAATATACACAATATTAGGTTTATAGAGGGTGATGTGGGAAATTTGCCGTTTGACAATGAGAGCTTTGACACTGTTTTATCCTTAAACGGCTTCCACGTATTCCCCGACAAAGACGCAGCATATTCCGAAACTCATCGTGTACTGAAAAAGGGCGGTATTTTATGCGGCTGTTTCTTTATTGTCGGCGAGAGCAAATATACAGACAGGTTTATAAAAAAGCTTTACACTAAAATGGGATATTTCACACCGCCGTTTGAAACAAGGGAAAGTCTTGAAAAACGGCTGAAATCTATGTATTCAGAGGTACATATTGAAATGGTAAAATCTATGGTATGCTTTAAGTGTGTAAAATGAGGTAATGGCGATGAAATTAAAAAATAGAATATTTGCAAGCTTCGGGAAACCGACAGGCGCTATCGGCAAATTTATATTAAAGGGTATGAATATCAGCCACAGTGCAATATCAAGATGGGGATTGTCATTCCTTACTTTAAGCGCTTCGGATAAAGCGCTTGATATAGGCTGCGGAGGAGGCGCAAATATTGCAAGGCTATTGCGGCTTTGCCCGAAAGGATATGTTGCGGGTACGGATATTTCGGAAGAAAGCGTTAAGTCAAGCAGAAAGCTGAATAAAGCCGCTCTTGGTGCGCGCTGCGATATTGTCCGCGCAAATGTTTCCGATATGCCGTTTGACGATAACGCCTTTGACGCTGTTACCGCTTTTGAAACCGTGTATTTTTGGGAGGATTTAAGCAAATGCTTCTCGGAAGTAAATCGCGTTCTGAAAACAGACGGAGTATTTATGGTTGTATGCGAAACAGATGATGCTTCGTCTGTATGGAGCGGCATTGTAGACGGTATGACAATTTATGACGGTCAAGAGCTAAAGAAATATTTAGAGCAGACAGGATTTTCAGAG
>CAZCZR010000081.1:0-6674 GCA_964503455.1 uncultured Lachnospiraceae bacterium
AAAAAACTATTGCAATTTATCCTTATTTATTATACAATAGAATATGTATAATGAGTTAAAAAATAAAACCGGAGGATTTTGATATGTGCGGAATAGTTGGATACGTAGGCGGGAGCGAGGCGGCTCCGATACTTTTGGACGGTCTTGCGAAGCTTGAATACCGCGGATATGATTCGGCGGGTATCGCCGTTATAAACAACGGAAAGATCGAAATTGCCAAAACAAGAGGCAGACTTCAGGCGCTGAGGGATATAACCGACGGCGGCAAAAAGGTAAAAGGCGGGATAGGCATAGGTCATACACGCTGGGCAACTCACGGCAAGCCTTCCGACATAAATTCCCACCCCCATTTGTCAAGCTCGGGTAAATTCGCCGTTGTACATAACGGCATTATAGAAAATTACATTTCTTTAAAAGCGCGTCTTGAGAAAAAAGGCATTGAATTTGTATCGGAAACGGATACCGAGGTAATAGCTCATATGCTCGAATACTATTACAAAGGCGATTTGGTAGACGCTATGATTAAGGTTATAGAGCGGGTTGAAGGCTCATATGCCCTCGGGGTCGTATGTTCGGATTATCCTGACAGATTTGTCGCCGTGAGAAAAGCAAGTCCCATGATCGTAGGTCTGGGAGAAAATGAGAATTTTATCGCGTCGGACGTTACGGCGATATTGAAGCACACGCGGAATATTTACTATCTTGACGATGATGAGATAGTGGTTCTGACAAAGGACGGAGTGAGCATATACAATACTGATAAGGAGCTGCTTGAAAAGCAGGTGTTCACGGTCAACTGGGATGTGTCGGCTGCCGAAAAGGGCGGTTATGAGCATTTTATGATGAAGGAGATCGAAGAACAGCCGAAGGCTTTGCGCGATACGATAAGTCCGAGGATAAAGGACGGACGAATAGTCCTGGACGATTTTTCCATGACTGACGAGGAAATAAAAAATCTCGGCAAGATATATGTGATCGCTTGCGGCAGCGCGTATCATGTGGGATATGTCGGCAAGTATATAATCGAAAAGCTTACAAGAAAACCCGTAGAGGTGATCGTAGCATCGGAGTTCCGCTACTGCGATCCGATAATCGGCGAAAACGATCTGGCGCTTGTGATAAGCCAGTCGGGAGAAACGGCTGACACAAAGGCGGGCCTTGAAGAAGCTAAAAAACGCGGCGCGAGAGTGCTTTCGATAGTAAATGTTGTAGGCAGCGCCATAGCGAACGCTTCGGATGATGTGCTGTATACCTGGGCGGGGCCTGAGATTGCGGTCGCTACGACAAAGGCGTATTCGACGCAGCTGTCGGTGATATATCTTATAGCGGCTTATATGAGCGAGAAGCTGGGACTTATGAGCGGCGAGGAATATAAACAATTCATCGCCGACCTTGAAAAGCTGCCGGAGCTTGTAGCGGAGGTGCTTAAAAACAAGAACGAGGTACAGTACCTTGCATCGCTGTTTTTCAACTCGCACAGCATATTCTTTATAGGGAGAAATCTTGATTACGCGGTCGCGCTTGAAGGCTCGCTGAAGCTGAAGGAGATATCGTATATCCACTCCGAAGCCTATGCCGCCGGAGAGCTAAAACACGGGACCATCTCTCTTATCGAGAACGGAACGCTTGTAGTGGCGCTTGCCACAAACGATATGCTGTTTGACAAGACGGTGAGCAATATAGAAGAGGTCACTGCAAGAGGAGCCGTGGTTGTCGGCGTGACGACGGAAAAGAACGCGGAGAAGATGTCCCGCGCAGCCGATCATGTGATTACCGTTCCGGATATAAATCCGCTGCTGCTTCCGTCGCTGACGGTGGTGCCGCTGCAGCTGTTCGGCTATTATATCGCGGCGCAGAAAGGCTGCGATATTGACAAGCCGAGAAATCTTGCAAAATCGGTAACAGTCGAATAATAAAAGCGGTATTCGCAGCATTTTGTAATACTTAAAAATTGACGTTTCAAAAGGGGACGGCGTCCTTGATGTCCGGCGGCTCTGCAAGCAGAGCTTGCATTTGCAAAACGCGGCATCGGGGCGCCGTTTCATACTGCCGCATCATAGCGGGAGCTATCTGTATGTTCTTTCCTTAAGTGCGCGCTCGGAGGAACGCTTCGCGTCCCTTTTGGCTATGTCCTCGCGCTTGTCGTAGAGCTTTTTGCCCTTTACGAGGGCAAGACTTACCTTTACGTGAGAGCCCTTGAGGTATACGGACAAGGGTACGAGGGAAAATCCCGTTTGCTTTATTTCTCCGATGAGCTTTCGTATTTCATTTTTGTGCATAAGGAGCTTTTTGTCGCGCAAGGGGTCGCGGTTGAAGATATTGCCCTGCTCATAGGGACTGATATTCATGCCTTTTAAAAACACCTCGCCATGCTCGATTGAACCGTAGGCGTCGGAGATATTAACCTTGCCGGCGCGGATTGACTTCACCTCGGTGCCGAAAAGCTCTATGCCTGTTTCATAAACAGATATGATAAAATACTCATGCCGCGCCTTTTTGTTCTGCGCTATTGTTTTTATATTTGATTTGGGTTCGTTGTTTTTAGCCATATCGTTACATTCCTTTCAATCATTTAAGGGAAACCGCCGAAACCGATCGGTGTTTCCTCTATATTGTACCACATTTTTTTAAAAAGGTAAATGCTTTTTTTAATATTTTACCCAAATTCCGAATTGCCCTAAATTCCCAAAGCAAATGCCGTTGATATAATAACCGAATCGGTTGACAAAATTTACAAGTAATGATATAATCATAATTGTAATACCGCAAGCACCTATGTCAAGGGCGAGAACGGCGCGCGGGTGTGCCGGAATACTTATTCCGCGCAATGGCATCGTTGCCGGAGATTTAAAAAACATATTATCGTTAAAAAAATAAACAGTCAGCCATGAATTTACCTTTATATAACAAATTAAACGAATACATCCGAGAAAACAGAATATCCTTTGCTATGCCGGGTCATAAAAACGGGCGCGGCATACCTTTTTTTGCCGATGCCTGCCGTTACGATGTAACCGAGCTTGACGGAACGCTTGATCTTATACACAAAAGCGGCGATATAGTCAAGGCGGAAAACCTTCTTTCGGAATTTTACGGCACGCACGCAAGCCGTATACTTACGGGCGGCTCCACATCGGGGATCTTTGCCATGCTTTTATGGGCGTTAAAGCCCGGCGATACGCTTCTTGCCAACAGAACCGTTCACGCAAGCGTGATAAATGCCGCCGCGATGTACGGCTTTCGCGTTGTGCTTATGCCGCAAAAGGCCGATCCCGAATTTATGATACCGTCCCCCGTAACAGCGGAAGCTGTCGCACAAGGACTCGGACTGTACCCCGAAGCCAAGGCTGTGCTTGTGACTTCTCCGTCCTATTACGGCGAGTGCGCCGATATTGAAGCCATAGCGGCGCTTACAAAGGCGCACGGTATACCGCTTTTATCCGACTCCGCCCATGGCGCGGCATACGCCGGATGCGGTCTGCTTCCGCAACCTGCGCATCTTCTCGGCGCGGCAATGTCGTGCGAAAGCGCGCATAAAACCCTTAACGCCATGAACGGCGCGGCATATCTGCATATAATGCACTCCGACATATCGCGTGTCGATGAGATAATTTCCATGGTGCTGTCATCCAGTCCGTCATATCCCGTGGCAATATCCGCCGACTATGCAAGGGCGTGTCTTGCCGAGCCGGACAACGGCTGGGACGAATGTGTGACGATGTGTCTTGAATTTAAAAAACGCGTGAGCAGAAAAACTCGCGTAAAGATTCTTGACAACGATGATCCGACGCGTATGGTGCTTAACTTTACCGAATACGGCGTTTCGGGGCATGAAGCGTACAGGTTGCTTGCGGCGGCGGGAATTGACGCAGAAATGTCAGACCGCTGCAATACGGTGCTTATTGTCACGCCTTCAAACACTAAAGCGGATATGGAAGCGCTTGAGGCGGCGGTATATGATATATGCTCCGGCTCATGCGATAAGCGCTGCGCACCCGAAAACGCCACAAACGCGGATTTCTTTTCGGTATGTGAACCGCAGAAGGCGTTTTATTCAAAAAGCGAGCTTGTTCCCGCAGGCAATGCCGCGGGGAGAATAAGCCGCCGGACAGTTATGGCATATCCTCCCGGCGTGCCGGTGATCGCCATGGGGGAGAGAATAAGCAAAAACAGTATCTCCGTGACAGGGGATATGATCGAAGTATGTAAGGAAGAATAATATGGACGAGATCAAGCTTACTGTGCGGATCCTGAGCATAGTATACAGAAATGATGAAAACGGATATTGCATATGCACCGTCCGCGAGAAAAACGAGGGCGAGTTTTCCGTTGTGGGATATTTGCCCTCCGTTACCGAGGGCGAGCGCATATGCGTTACGGGAAAATGGGTCACCCACCCGATATACGGCGATCAGTTTAAGGCGGAGTACTATGAAAATGTGGTCCCGTCGGGGAGCGAGGAGATCCTGTCCTATCTTTCCTCAGGCGTTATACCCGGCGTAAGGGAGGCTACCGCCGAAAAGCTTGTGGACGCTTTTAAAGAAAAGACGCTTGACGTTATTATGAACGAGCCGGAGCGTCTTACGGAAATAAAGGGCATAACACTTCGCCGCGCCAAGCGCATAAGCGACAGTCTGCGTGAGGTGCAGTCCATGCAGAGCATAATTATGTTTTTGCAGAAATACGGCGTTTCGGCAAATATGGCTGTCAAAATACACAACGCCTTTGGAGGAAGCGCTGTAGAGCGCATAAGCGCCAATCCCTACCTGCTGTCCGATTCGGTGGACGGAATCTCCTTTAAAAAAGCCGACTCCATAGCAAGTCTTATGGGTATGCCCAAAAACAACCCCGACCGCATTGCCGCGGGCGTTAAATATATCCTGCAAAACGCAGCGTATGCCATGGGACATACGTATTTGCCGGAGCAGGCGCTTATCCGTACAGCGTCGGCTTCTCTCGGAGTGTCGGACTCGGAAACAGTAAACGGCATCAATTCACTCGCCGCAAAAAAACAGCTTAAACCCGACACCGCGCCCGACGGCAGCCGCAGATATTATCTTGCTTATCTTTTTAACGATGAGGAATACACAGCCGCGCGCCTTATATCCCTGTCCCATGCCGAGCAGAAAAACACCATGACGGAGGAACAGGCTGACGAGGAGATAATGACGCTTGAGGAAAACGAGGGCATCAATCTTGCCGACCGGCAGAAAGAGGCTGTAAAAAAGTCGCTTCTTTCGGGAGTGCTTGTGCTGACCGGAGGCCCCGGAACGGGAAAAACCACCACTATCAACGCCATACTTCAGCTCACGGACAAGCTCGGTCTGAAAACAGCGCTTGCCGCGCCCACGGGCAGAGCCGCAAAACGCATGAGCGAGGTCACGGGCAGAGATGCTCAGACCATACACAGACTCCTCGGCGCATCTATCTCTCCGTCAGGGACGAATATCTTTGAGCGTGACGAGTCGGATCCGCTCAAGGAGGATGTTATTATTATAGACGAGGTAAGCATGATAGATATTCAGCTTATGCCGGCGCTTTTAAAGGCGGTAAAGCCGGGAGCAAGGCTGATACTTTCGGGAGATGCGGATCAGCTTCCGCCGGTGGGGCCGGGGAATGTGTTACGCGATCTGGTACGCTCGGAAGCGGTTACGACGGTGCGGCTTGATCATGTGTTCCGTCAGGCGGAGCAGAGTCTTATAGTCGTGAACGCACATAAGATCAACAACGGCGAAATGCCGGTGCTTACCGAAACAAAGCGCGACTTTTTCTTTCTGCGCCGCCTTGCGCCCGAACAAACGCTTTATGCGATAGCCGATCTTTACCAGAACCGGCTGCCCAAAAGCTACGGCATTGATCCTTTTACGGAGATACAGGTGCTTTCACCCACGAAAAAAGGCTTGCTCGGCACCGTCAGCCTTAACAAGGTTTTACAGTCGCGGATAAATCCGGAGGATATTTTAAAAGCGGAACACGCCTTCGGCGACACGATCTTTCGCACAGGCGATAAGGTAATGCAGACAAAAAACAACTATGATATAGTTTACGAAAAGGACAGCGGCGAGATCGGAACCGGCATTTTCAACGGCGACATGGGGATCATAGAGGACATCGACACCCACGGCAAATTTTTGCGCATAACCTTTGACGACGAAAAGCACGTCGAATATCCTTTTGCCGGACTTGAGGATCTCGAACTCGCCTACGCGATCACAGTGCATAAAAGCCAAGGCAGCGAATTTCCTTTTATGATAATGCCTGTCATGGATTTCCCGCCCATGCTTATGTACCGCAATCTGTTCTACACCGCCGTCACCCGCGCAAAGACCATGGTCATACTCGTCGGCAAAGAAACCGCTGTCGAACGCATGATAAGCTCTGGCGAAAAAAACATCCGCTGCTCCGGACTTTACGACAGGCTGGAAAAGCATATGAAAGCGGGCATACAGATGACAATAGCAGATCGCCCGTCAAACGGGTAGTCTGCGCCGCTTCGCAAAAAAGCAAACAAAAAGCTTTAAAAAAGCGGCTCCGAATTTTGTATAACGCAGGCTAAATAAAAGGAGCTGTTTAAAAATGACTTTTTTTACAGCTCCTTTTCTACCGATTTATTTATCTGCTGAATATTTACTTATTACTCATTCTATATATTTCCGCCTTTTTGCGGTCCGGAG
>CAZCZR010000082.1:0-6524 GCA_964503455.1 uncultured Lachnospiraceae bacterium
ACAGCGATTGAGCGTTATCACATCAACATTAAAAAATCTTTATATTGATAAGTGTTCTGGCGCAATTCCCGAAAACGTGTTTTTCGATTTGATGAACGACTTTAAAAAAGAACAAGACGAGCTTGAAAAACAGCTTCCGGTTCTGCGTAAAGAGCTTGACGAAAGCAGCGAAGCAAAATCAGAAATAAATAATTGGCTGTCAGTAATAAGTCAATATACGGAGCTTGAAACCTTAAACCGTGCAATCGTAATGGAGCTTATCAACAGAATAGTAGTGTCCGAAAGAACTAAAATCAATGATGAGTGGTATCAAACCATAGAAATTGAATACAGGTTCATCGGAAAACTGCTTAATGATAAGAAACCATTGAATGATTGCACAAAAAGAGAAGATATTGCCTAAACAATATCTTCTCAATCTCTTGCTAAGTACCATACAGTTGAAAAAGGGTACTTATGTTGTGGCGGAGAAGGAGGGATTTGAACCCTCGCGCCGGTATCCCGACCTACACCCTTAGCAGGGGCGCCTCTTCGGCCTCTTGAGTACTTCTCCGTAAAGAGGGACAGCCGCGGCCTTTTCGTAAGCGGCAATCCATACAATATTTAAAATGGAGGAGAGAGCGGGATTCGAACCCGCGGACGGCGAAACCGTCACCGGTTTTCAAGACCGGCTCTTTCAACCACTCAGACATCTCTCCAAGCACAGTTTTCTCAACTGACAGAGCCTATTATAGCATATATTCCTGAGTTTGTCAATACTTTTTTTCGTTTTTTTAGAAAAGTGTAAATTTACTTGCGATTTAGAATTTTCTCAAAATACACAAAAATGCTTGACAATCCGCTTAAAATGTATTAGAATATAGTTATAGTTTTATGTATCGCATAAATGCGGCAATTGAAAGGAGCACAGATCAATGAGCGGTCTCAGGTTTGATTATTCCAAGGCGCTCGGCTTTGTGGGTCAGCATGAAATAGACAACATGGCTGAATACATCAAGTCGGCGCATGAAATGCTTCATAATAAAACAGGCGCGGGAAACGATTTCCTCGGCTGGGTGGAGCTTCCTACAAATTACGATAAGGAGGAGTTTGCCAGAATCAAAAAGGCGGCACAGAAGATCCGTTCAGACTCGGATGTTTTGGTTGTTATAGGCATCGGCGGCTCGTACTTGGGTGCGAGAGCGGCTGTCGAGATGCTTCAGCACTCGTTCTACAACGCGCTTGACTCGGACAAGAGAAAAGGTCCGCAGGTATTTTTTGCGGGCAACAATATCAGTTCCACATATATGGCGGATCTGCTTGAAGCAGTTGAGGGCAAGGATATTTCGGTAAATGTTATCTCCAAATCCGGCACCACTACCGAGCCTGCCATAGCATTTCGTATTTTCAAGGAACTTCTTGAAAAGAAGTACGGCAAGGAAGGCGCTAAGTCAAGAATTTACGCTACTACGGATAAAGCGCGCGGCGCGCTTAAGTCTTTGGCGGACGCCGAAGGCTACGAAACTTTTGTTATCAGCGATGATATAGGCGGCAGATACTCTGTCCTGACGGCAGTCGGACTTCTGCCGATAGCCGCTGCGGGCATTGATATCGACGCTATGATGCAGGGCGCGAAGGAGGCTGAGGACGAATACGACAATGCCGATGTTGCGACAAACCCGTGCTATCAGTATGCGGCTGTAAGGAACGCTTTGTACAGAAAAGGCAAGAGCATAGAGCTGCTTGTAAACTATGAGCCGGCGCTTCATTACTTCGGCGAATGGTGGAAGCAGCTTTACGGCGAGTCCGAGGGCAAGGACAACAAGGGAATCTTCCCGGCTGCAGCTGATTTTTCTTCGGATCTTCATTCGATGGGTCAGTATATCCAGCAGGGTCAGCGCATACTTTTTGAAACGGCTGTTTTGGTAGAGAAGCCGAGAAAGGATGTTGAAATCCGCTCGACGGAGGAAAATATAGACGGTTTGAACTTCCTTGCGGGAAGGACTATCGACTATGTAAACTCAAAGGCGGCAGCCGGCACACAGCTCGCTCATAATGACGGCGGGGTGCCCAATCTCGTTGTAAAGGTACCGTCGCTTGACGCATACAACTTCGGCAAGCTGGTGTATTTCTTTGAGAAAGCCTGCGGCATTTCCGGTTATCTTCTGGGAGTGAACCCGTTTGATCAGCCGGGTGTTGAGGCATACAAGAAAAATATGTTCGCGCTTTTAGGCAAGCCGGGCTACGAGGATCAAAAGGCGGCTTTGGAAGCACGTCTTGAAAATTAATAAATTAAAGGAGGAAGACTATAATGGTAGAGCTTCTTATTGGAAAAAAAGGCACGGGAAAAACAAAGACCCTGATTGACAACGTGAATTCGGCTGTGGCTGTTGCAAAGGGCGACATAGTGTTCATCAGCAACGACACATCGAGAAATATGTATGACATAAAGTCAAAGGTGAGAATGGTTGATACAAAGGCGTTTGATATCGAGAGCTACGGTGAACTCCTTACATTTATATGCGGCATAGTAAGCGGCAACTTCGACATAACAAATGTGTTTGTCGATGGTATTTTCAAGATCATAGGTACGAATGACCTCGCAGGATTCGAGGAGTTCCTGGAAAGACTTGAAAGAATGAGTACCGAGTTTAATATTTCGTTCCAGATCTCGGTTAGTATTGATACAGCTGTTGCGCCTGAGTACATAAAAAAGTACGCTTGATTGACGCGCTGTATATGCGGCGTAACTGTGGCTGAGCGCAATTTTATGCAGTCTGTCCGCGAAGCTGCGGTCGCGCCGTTATATGCTGTTGTGTACAGCAGGGCGGGTAATGCCTGTCAATTGTGATTTATCGGAGGTTTTATAAATAAATGCAGTATCAAAGTACGAGAGACAAGAGTATATCCGTAAGTGCGGCGGAGGCGATCAAAACGGGACTTTCCGCCGAGGGAGGTCTGTTTGTTCCCGAAAGCTTTCCTTCGGTGACTCTCGATGAGATAGAGGAGTTAAAGGACAAAAGCTATACCGAACGCGCGTATTTCATTTTGTCAAAGTATCTCACCGATTTTACGCAAGAGGAGCTAAAATCTTGTATTACAAGCGCTTACACCAAGCGGAAGTTTGAAACCGATGCTATCGCTCCCGTGTATAAACTGAACAACACGACATATTTTCTTGAGCTGTGGCACGGCCCCACGTGCGCTTTTAAGGATATGGCTCTTCAGATATTGCCGCATCTTCTTACCGTTTCAATGAAAAAGACGGCGGAGGACAAAGAGATAGTTATCCTTGTCGCGACTTCGGGAGATACGGGAAAAGCGGCTCTTGAAGGCTTCAAGGATGTTGAGGGAACAAGAATAATAGTGTTCTATCCCGAAAACGGCGTCAGCGAGATACAAAAGCTGCAGATGGTTACGCAGGAGGGCAACAATGTCTGCGTGGCTGCCGTAAAAGGTAATTTTGACGATGCACAGAACGGAGTCAAAAAGATATTTACCGATGACAGCTACAAAGCTATGCTTGAAAAGAACTCTTTCAAGCTCTCAAGCGCCAACTCGATCAACTGGGGACGTCTTGTTCCGCAGATTGTGTACTATTTTTCGGCGTATGCGGATCTGCTTAAAAGCGGGGAGATAAATATCGGCGATGAGATCAACGTTGTTGTTCCCACGGGCAACTTCGGAAATATTCTCGCGTCGTACTACGCTAAAAAGATGGGACTTCCTATCAAAAAGTTTATCTGCGCGTCAAATGAAAACAATGTTCTGACCGATTTTATAAAGACAGGCGTATATAACAAAAACCGTGAATTTCATACCACCATATCGCCTTCGATGGATATACTTATATCAAGCAATCTTGAAAGGTTTCTGTTTGATCTCACCGACTGTGACGACAACGTCATAAGCGAATGGATGAGCAGGCTTTCCGGACAGGGCGGGTATAAGGTAAGCGATAAGGTTATGGATAAGCTCGGTTCTGAGTTTTGGGCAGGATGCTCCGACGATAATGAAACGATGAAGGCAATTAAGGCTGTTAAGGAAGAATACGGCTATGTTATGGACACGCACACGGCTGTAGCAAAGTCGGTGTATGATAAATACGCTGCCGAAACGCAGGATACTACAAAGACGGTTATCGCTTCCACGGCAAGTCCTTTCAAGTTTAATCAGAGTGTGCTTATCGCGCTGAAGGGTCATAATGCCGTTGCCGGCAAAAATGAATTTGAGCTGCTTGAAGCGCTGGCGAAGGAAAGCGGTATGAAGATACCGGAATCTCTTGCCGAGCTTAAAAATAAGGATGTGCTTTTCTCAATCAGCTTTGAGAAAGAGCATATGAAAGATATTGTAAATGATTTCCTTATGGTTGATTAGTATAAAAATAATACTTAAATAAGAAATTATCAAGTTAAAGCCGCGATACATATAATTGTCACGGCTTTATCTGTATATCAGAAACGGAGAGAACAATGAATACTGAATTAGTGAAAAAGGCTCTTGCCGGAGGGGAATACTCCCGAAAGCTTGCGTACATATACGCCTGCGCGGAGGATGAAACTCAAAAATACGCCGACCGTTACCTTGAGGTTATAGGCGAGTTTGAGAAGGTGTTCGGCGCGCATGATGATATTGAACTGTTTTCCGCGCCCGGAAGAACGGAAATCGGCGGAAACCATACCGATCATCAGCATGGATGCGTCCTTGCGGCAAGCGTAAATCTTGACGTTATAGCCGCCGCCGCTCCAAACGGCACCAATCAGGTGCGGATACAGTCGCGTAATTATAAAATGGATGTGATAGACTTAGACGATTTGGAGATACATCCGGAGCAGTTTGACAAGGCTATCGCGCTTATACGCGGACTTTTGCGCTGCTTCAGGGATATGGGTTATGAGATAAAGGGATTTGATGCGTATACGATCTCGAACGTGCTGAAGGGGTCGGGAATGTCATCATCCGCGGCATTTGAGGTGCTTGTAGGCACGGTTATAAACGGACTTTTCTGCAATAATGAGGTAGATGCCGTGCAGATCGCGAAAATGAGCCAGTATGCCGAAAACGTGTACTTCGACAAGCCGAGCGGTCTTATGGATCAAATGGCATCGAGCGTAGGATCTATAGTGGAGATAGATTTTAAAAGCACAGAGGAGCCTATAGTCAAGAAGGTGGATTTTGATTTCAAGACAAGCGGCTATGCGCTTTGCATAATAGATTCCGGCGCGGATCACGCTGATCTTACGAACGAGTACGCGTCGGTGCCGGAGGAGATGAAGTCCGTGGCGGCTTTCTTTGGCAAGGAGTATCTGCGCGAGGTGGATCGTGACGAGTTTATGGCAAATATCCCCGCGATAAGAAAGGCTGTCGGAAATGACAGAGCCGTTTTAAGAGCCTACCATTTCTTCAGAGATAACGAGATCGCTCAAAAAGAAGCTGAAGCTGTCAAGTCGGGAGATTTTGAAGGATTTTTAAAGCTCATAAGACGTTCGGGACAGTCATCGTTTATGTATCTGCAAAACGTCTACGCTGCAAGTATGCCGAACCGGCAGGCGGTATCGCTTACGCTGGCACTTTGCGATGAGATTTTGGGAGAACGCGGCGCGTACAGAGTGCATGGCGGCGGCTTTGCCGGAACGGTTCAGGCATTCGTGCCGTATGATATGCTTGATGACTTTAAATCACGCATAGACGCCGTCCTCGGCAAGGGACGGTGCATGGTGCTGTCTATACGTCCCGTAGGAGGAGTGCAGATAACGAAATAATCGGCGGATCTAAATCAGACCGTAATGCTTGAGGGCATATGCGATCCCCTCATCCTTAACTGTGCGCGTGACAAATTCGGCGCAGCTGTCAAGCGAGGGCTTGTGTATGCCCATAGCTATGCCGTGACCGGCAAATTCAAGCATTTCGCGGTCGTTATCACCATCGCCGAAGGCGTAGACCTGCGAGGACTCGACTCCAAGATAGCTGCAAACCGCCTTCATGCCGACAGACTTATTCATGCCGTATTTGTCAAGGTCGCAGGATTTTCCGCTGCGGTGGTGCATGATTTGGATTCTGCCTTCAAATCTCTTTGAAAGCTCCTTCACTGCCGAGAATGTTTCATACGAGATAAAAAGCTTGTTCGCACGCATATGCTCGGGCGCGGTTATGGGAACAAAGATCTCGTGCGGTATTTTAAACAGCGTTATCGCGTCATCAAACGGTTTATTGTATACATTTTTTCTGTAGCAGACATCTTGATTTTCAAACGCGTAAAATATGCCAAGCTCGTCCATCGAAGCTACAAGCGCTGATAAAAGCTCTGCCGGAAAAATATCATCAAGCACAACGGCACCCCCGACTTCGGCATATGCACCGTTTGTGGTCACATAACCGTCAAAGTGTTCGCCGAAGCCGGATGGGATATAGCATTTTGTTCTTCCCGTAGCCAAAAACGTCAAAAAACCGTTTTTCCGAAGCTTTTTAACAGCGTCAACAGTCGCGGGTGTAGGCATAAGAAAAGCGCCTCCGAAGAGACGCTCTCATCAATGTTGATATTCCTT
>CAZCZR010000083.1:0-6499 GCA_964503455.1 uncultured Lachnospiraceae bacterium
ATTTAACTGAATATGGAATACAAAGAGTTCTCGGCGAATTGAAACGCTGTGGAGAGCAAATTAAACCCGATGAATTGGAGAAGCTGAAATGATTACTACACACTATATGCAATTAAACGCCATACCGTTTTAAAAAATAAAGAACGGCAGCAAAACGATTGAAATTCGCTGTAATGATGAAAACAGCAACTGATAAAAGTAAATGACATCATTGCTTTTACCATTGTCGGAGGCAGGGAAGGTATAACATTGTCCATAAGCGCCGCTTTTTATGATTGACAAAGCCGGTACGGTGAGGTATAATATACACAGTACAGGCGGTAATTATGCGATAATGCCTGAAATACATTATGAGAGGTTTAGAGGAAAATGAAAGCATTTCTTGCGTCTGCGGCGGATTTTCTTAATAAAGCGGGCAAAGGTACGGTCAATTTTATACTGAAACCATTCGGAAAGAGCATAACCGACAGCGGATGGGAGGCATTGGTGCAGTTTATTAAATTCGGTCTTGTTGGGGCAATGAATACGCTGGTGGATTATTTTACATATTTGATAACGCTGTTTGCCTTTACAAGGCTGCATCTGTTCGGAGAGAAGGCATATCTTGCGGCGACCTTCTGCGGCTTCGCGGTCAGCTTTGTAAATATGTTTTACTGGAATAACAAATATGTGTTCAAGAAAAAAGAGGGGGAGAGCCGTTCGGCAGCAGCGTCGTTTGTGAAGCTCTTTTTCTCATATGCGCTCACGGGAGTGGTCATAAAGCCCGTGTGTATGTATTTACTGGTGGATATTGCCGGATTTTGGGAGACTCTCGCGCCGATACCGGTCATGCTTGTGACGATACCGCTTAACTTTATTTTAAGCAAGCTGTGGGCGTTTAAAGCGGGGAAGAGGGAGAAAAACGATGAACCCTGACATATAAAAAGTCTTGCGGCGGATCCGGCTCCCGCTGCGGGATTTGCGAGAGCGCGGGCCGATGTGCGGCTTGAGCTTTGCATAAGCGGCATACCGCTTCTTATAAGGGTTTAAAGCGGAAACGGTTTTCGGACGCATTGTCCGGTGAGGAGAAGCGTATGGAAATTAAAGAATTTTTCGGGCGGTATTCTGAATGTGCGGTCGCGTTTTCGGGCGGGGCGGACTCCGCGTATCTGCTGTATGCCGCGGCAAAATACGCAAAGCGCGCAAAGGCGTATTACGTAAAAACGGCATTTCAGCCTGAGTTTGAGCTTTCTGACGCGAAACGGCTTTCAAAGAAGCTCGGCGTTGATATGCGGGTCATAGAGCTTGATGTCCTCTCCGATGACAAAATAGCAGAAAATCCCGTAAACAGATGCTATTTCTGTAAAAAGCGCATTTTTTCGGCTATAGCGGATGCGGCGAAGGCAGACGGCTTTCCGGTTATCGCCGACGGCACAAACGCCTCGGATAAAACAGATGACCGCCCGGGCATGAAGGCTCTTGCGGAGCTTGGAGTGCGTTCGCCCTTGCGCGAATGTGGCATAACAAAATCGGAGGTGCGCCGTCTTTCAAAGGAAGCAGGACTGTTTACCTGCGATAAACCCGCCTATGCCTGTCTTGCAACGAGGATACCTTCGGGAGAACGTATCACGGCCGAGATGCTTTCTTGTATAGAAGGAGCCGAGAAAGAGCTTTTTTGTATGGGATTTTCGGACTTTCGCGTAAGAACGTATCACGGTGCGGCAGTGCTGCAGTTTATACCCCCTCAGCAGGAGGAAGCGTTTTTCAGGCGCAATGAGATAATCGCGGCGCTTGGCGGGTATTTTGATAAAGTGCTGTTTGATTTGAAAGGAAGAGTTCAAAGTGAATAAAACAGAATTGGAATCGCTGCTTGAATCGGTAGCGGACGGCAGTGTCAGTCCCGCCGAGGCGGAGCTTCGATTAAAAGCGGAGCCGTTTGAGGATATGGGCTGGGCAAAGCCCGATACTCATCGAGGCATACGTCAGGGTACGCCGGAGGTTATATACGGAGAGGGAAAAACGGCTGAGCAGATCGCAAAAATAACGGCTCGTCTTTGCGGCGGTCAGAAGAATGTGCTTATAACGCGTCTTTCTGCGGAAAAGGCGGCTTTTGTAAACAGGAGCGTTCCCATAACATATTATGAAACGGCAAGGATCGGTATTGCCGGAGCGATGCCCGAACCCAATACGGACGGAACGATCGTGGTCGCCACCGGCGGCACCAGCGATATGCCCGTAGCGGAGGAAGCCGCTCTTACGGCGGAGGTACTGGGAAACCGCGTGACAAGGCTGTATGACGTTGGTGTGTCGGGACTGCACAGGCTGTTGAAGCATAAGGATGACATTATGTCGGCGAGAGTGATAGTTGCCATAGCGGGTATGGAGGGCGCTCTTGCAAGCGTTATAGGCGGCTTGGCGGACTGTCCCGTTATAGCGGTGCCGACAAGCGTCGGATACGGAGCGTCCTTCGGCGGATTGTCGGCGCTTTTATCCATGCTCAATTCCTGCGCGAGCGGGGTAAGCGTGGTAAACATAGACAACGGCTTCGGAGCCGGATATATTGCAAGCATGATAAACCATATGTAATGCTGTGATCACGGAGTAATACGCATGATATATTTGGACAATGCCGCAACCACACTGAAAAAACCCGACTGTGTGATCGAGGCGGTCATCAGAGCGATGGGGACCTTGGGAAATCCCTCGCGCGGGGCGCATATGCCGTCGCTTGACGCATCGCGCACGGTATACGGCGCAAGAAAGGAGCTGGCGCGGCTTTTCAACGCGTCATCAGCTTCGGAGATAGCCTTTTCATCCAATGCGACAGAGGCGCTTAATACGGCAATATTCGGACTTTTCAAGCCGGGAGATCATATAATATCAACAGTATGCGAGCATAACTCCGTATTAAGACCGCTCTATCTTTTAGAGCAGTCAGGAGCTTGCGTCGATTACATAGGCGCTGACGAGAACGGCGTCCTGCTTTACGAGCAGGCGGAAAAGCTTATAAAACCCGCCACCCGCGCGTTTGTTATAAGCCACGCTTCGAATGTAACGGGAAATATTGCGGATATTGCTTTTTTTGCAAAGCTGAAGCAAAAATACGGACTGCTTTTGATTGTTGACGGCGCGCAGAGCGCCGGAAGCATACCGGTCGATGTGCGGGGACAGGATATTGATGTTTTCTGCTTTACCGGACACAAGGCGCTCATGGGACCTCAGGGTACCGGCGGGCTGTATGTGAAAAAGGGAATAAAGATCCGTCCTTTAAAATCCGGCGGCAGCGGCATACACAGCTATGACAGGCTGCATCCGCAGCGTATGCCCGATGCGCTTGAGGCAGGGACGCTCAATTGCCACGGCATAGCGGGACTTTTGGCGGCGTCGGAGTTTATAAACAAGACGGGCGTTGAAAATATTCACTCTTATGAAATGAAGCTTGTAAAACGCTTTTACGAGGGATTGAAATCTCTTGACGGGGTTACGGTATATGGCAGCTTTTCAGGGGACAGAGCGCCGGTGGTATCGCTCAATATTGACGGATTTGACGCTGCGCGTGTAAGCGATATACTGAATACGGAATATGATATAGCCGTCCGCGCGGGAGCGCATTGTGCGCCCATGATGCACAAGGCTCTCGGCACGGATAAAAAGGGCGCGGTAAGATTCAGCTTCGGTTATTATAATACGCAAAACGAAGCGGATGCGGCGCTTGAGGCGATAGAAAAGATACAATCGTGCGCAGGCTCCCGCGTTAAAAATCCTTGAAATACGCGAGTATTCCCGCGGATTTCGTCTTGGATCCGATGATCATTTGTGCAATATTCCGATTACCTTTAGGCTTTTGGACACACATACAAAAACGAAAATGATTAAAACAATGATAACATTTTACACCACGGCGGATGCGCTTGAAACAGAGGATATAATGAGATCCGCCGCCATGCCGGGCAGACTTGTGCCTATACCGCCGAGCATATCGGCAAGCTGCGGTCTGGCATGGGTTATGCCGCCGGAGGACCATAGCAATATACCGAGCGAAGTTTCAAGCCGTCTGCCGGAGCCTGAGAGCGTCATCAGCATTGATATTTAGAGCCTTTTTTAAAAGCGGTTCTTTAAAGAGGTTTGGGCGCGGAAATATATTTTTTCATCATATTTACCGTTTCGCTGCTTATATGGCGTTCCACAGAGCCTGCTTCAGCGTCCGCGACTGACTCGTCAATGCCGAGAGACTTTATCAGGAAGCGCTTTATAATATTGCGGCGCGTGTGTATCTGAGAGGCGCAGTAGCGACCCTTTTGGGTGAGAAGTATCTCGCCGTAAGGCTCATGCTCCGTAAAGCCGTGTTCTGTCAGCGCATTGACGGCTCTGTTTACGCTGGGCTTGGATATTGATAAGAATTTTGATATGTCTGTTATCCGAACTCCGCGCTTTCTTTTTGAAAGTATGTACACCGCTTCAAGGCAGCAGGCAAGAGCCGGAGAGATGTCAGTTGTCGTTTTCATTTAAAAGCCTCCTCAAAAAATAAAAAAAGGGAAGGCGGCAAAACTGCCAACCTTCCTTGGTTGAATTATTTGATGGCGCTCCCAACCGGAATCGAACCGATGACTAACCCTTAGGAGGGGTTTGTTATATCCGCTTAACTATGGGAGCATTTATATTCCAATGTACATATTATATCAGAATTATCCTCTAAAGTCAATACTTTTTTTCCGATTCACATATATGACACTTTCTCAATACTCTCCGCATAGTGTAATTTTCAAAGCCGAACCCCGCAAAATCAAATGCGGAACGCAATCCTTTAAATGCCGGAAACGGACATCATTCCTCTCTTAAAATTTATAAGCCGAAAGCGGTAAAATGACGTGTCCGGCTATTGTCGTAAGCATAACCGCATAAAACATGACTTTTCCGAAAAGCTCCGCGAATTTCTCGTCCTTGTCTTTCGAGCGTATTCTGTTTATCGCTATTATCAATACTGTTGCTATAAGCACTGTGTAAATACCCCAGATATTTATAAATTCCAACAGACCCATATGCAGCGCGTCAGGCACGAGATTTGCGCCTATCATCAGATTTGTCACCGTTCCTATAAGTATAGCGGGCATCATTCCGAGCGAATCGACTCTGTGATGCGCACACAGAAACAGTGTTATCAGCGCCCATATCCCTGTGCCTATCAGCGCTATAATACATTTCAGATACAATCCGACCGAGCTTCGGTTTAGCTCCATTACAGTAAGAAATTCTGAATACGCCTCCGTGCCGCCGCTTTTATAATACGCTCCGTATGAATCGGCATCGCAGCGGAGAATAAACAGCGCATTGTCATATTTGTTAAGCTCAAAGCCGGCGGCGTTTAGCTTAGAGTTTACTCCGCTGCCGTTTTTATCGGGAACAAATACTATATGCTCAATATTTTCGATCGGCTTCAAATATATTCTTAACTGATACGAGCCGAGAGGAAAGCGTTTTGTTGAAAATTCCTTTGAAATATCCGCCGTAACCTCAAAGAGCTGATAATTATTGCCGTTTTCCCTGTGTTCGTCCTTTTTTGAAATGCTTTTTATCGTTCCCTCGTATATTTCAAAGCCGTTTTCCATATCAAGCTCATTATTGCCGCTCCAATTAAACCAGCATTTGAAGGTTACCGTATATTTTGAATTTTTAATATCCACACTGTCAAGACGCTCAACATACGCACCAGTTGATACTTGAACGGCATTTGCCGATAAAGCGGCTTCCTCGGCCGTATATGTATCCGCTTCCGTCAGATACCGATCCCAAGCCTTTTTCTCGTTTGTTTTGTCTGAAATCAAATAAACGCTTGCGAATCCGATAAAAAGAATTGCCGCCGCCATCACAAAACAAAGCCAGAACAACAGCTTCTTTCGCTGATCAGACCTTAACATATTGAATTTCATTACACAGTCGCCCTCTTAAAACAAGATTTTTCATTTATTATATCATATTTAACGCGATTAAGCAAGAGCTATTATAAAGTTTTTCACCCCATCGGCAGTCATTTTTAGCACAACGGCGCCGCCCATAGAACAGCCATAAAGAACATCTACTGTATTGATTTTGTGTGCTGTCAGCCGCTCCGCTAAATTATCGGCGATTTCTTCTCCTTATTCATAGGCTTTTCTGCAAACGCTGTGAAGTCTAAATCCCTTGTGGCATTCAAATTTCTCTAATATCAATCCCGATGTTTCACACAATTTCGCTATATCTTTTTTACCGTATACGCGTACATCGCCTTTTTTGAAAACTCTGTTTATTACGGGAATTTCAATGTGATTGAATATCCACAAAAGCGCGGTGCTTGATGTTGTCATATCTCTTAAAATCAATCGTCCGTGCGGTTTTAAGACACGCCGTACATTACATAAAAATTTTTCAGGATTAGGGTAGTGATGAAAACTCTGCGAACAGATTGCAACATCAAATGAATTATCAGCAAACGGTAGCTCCTCGCAATCACCGCATATAAAATTTACACCGCTGTTTTTTCGTT
>CAZCZR010000084.1:0-6404 GCA_964503455.1 uncultured Lachnospiraceae bacterium
TATATTTGATCACGGACAGCTGTCGTTACATCGGCAGCTTCTTTTGTACGCCTCCCTTGGGGGAAAGGCTTGCTTGCACACAGCCGATAGCCCTTTTGGGGAAGGCTTTCGGTTGCAAAACCCTCAATGCGCACTGCGCCCGCGATGAAAACCGCATTAGGCTTGCGCCCCATTCAGGGGTACATAGGGGGAACGCCCCCTATGCGCCGTTTCCTTTGTTTCGTTTCCTTTGGGCGAACAAAGGAAATGAAAATCGGGGTGAGGGAGAGATTGTGAATCTATGCGAGTTCGTCGGGGGCGATAACCCCCATCACAGAATCCGGACGAAAACGCAATTCCATGTTTTCCTTCCCCCAGAGTGTGCGGCATTGTCATTTGCCACTGCACCCACTTAATATACAAGGAGTGATCTTACCATGAACTACATCTGTTATGCCGAAACGATGCGGGAGGCTGACCGCAGGGCGTCGGAGATCGGCGGCGTTGCGAGTATCGTGCTTATGGAAAACGCCGCTGCCGCTTGTGTTGACGAGCTGTACGCCTCATTTCCCGACCTTGCGAAAAGGCGCGTTGCCGTGATAGCCGGAAAGGGCAACAACGGCGGCGACGGATTTTGTATCGCCAGACGGCTTTATAACGCGGGCGTTGATGTGACGGTATTTCTCGCGGCGGGAAATGTGTTTCACGGCGACGCGCTTATAAATTTCGAGATCATCAGAAAAATGAACGTAAGCATCGTAAGCATCGAGGATCCCGACACGCTTGACTGCGTTCTGCCCTCTTACGATATTGCCGTTGACGCTATATACGGCACGGGCATACACGGCGCGGTGCGCGGCATGAGCTATGACATAATCGAAAAGATAAACGAGTACGCAAGGTACGTCCTCGCGGTTGATATTCCCTCCGGCATAAATTCGGACACCGGAGAGATATGCGGCGTGTGCGTCAAGGCCGACAAGACGGTCACCTTCGCGGCGTATAAAATGGCGATGGCGCTGTTTCCGGGGTGCGAATGTATGGGCGAAGTCGTTGTGCGCGATATATCCATACCGCGTTATATCCTCGATGATATGAATATACCCTCCCGCGTTATAGACGCGCAATCAGCCGCTATGATGATGCCGCGCCGCGCGGAGGATTCGCATAAGGGCGATTACGGCAAGGTGTTTGTTATAGCCGGCTCGCGCGGTATGACGGGCGCCGCGGCTATGGCTTGCGAGGCGGCGCTTTATTCGGGCGCGGGACTGGTGACGCTGGGCATACCCGAAAGCCTTAACGATATTATGGAGGTCAAGCTCACGGAGGTTATGACGCTGCCGCTTCCGGAGGAGGACGGGCATCTGTCGGCGGACGCGTTTGAGGCGGTAAGGCGTCAGGCGGAAAAATCCGACGTTATACTTTTCGGCCCGGGACTTGGCAGAAGCGAGGGCGTGTTCAGGCTGTGCGAGCAGCTCCTAAAAACCTCGAAGATACCCGTTATCCTCGACGCCGACGGACTTAACGTTATATCGGAACACCTGTCCGTCCTTGAGGACAGCGGCTGCGACCTTATACTTACCCCTCACGAGGCGGAAATGGCGCGCCTTACCGGCATGGATATTGACTACGTGCGGGATAACCGCCTGCTTGTAAGCGCGGAATTTGCGCGCGAATACGGCGCTACCGTGATATTAAAGGGTCATCACACCGTTGTAACATCTCCCGATGAAAGACAATATATTAATATGACGGGCAATGCGGGCATGGCTACGGGCGGCAGCGGAGATGTGCTTGCGGGCATGACGGCGGCGCTTCTGGCGCAGGGCATACCCCAGACCGAGGCGGCGGCGCTTGCCGTATACTTCCACGGCGCAGCCGGAGATAAATGCATGGAAAAATACGGCATACACGGCGTGACTCCCACAAGGATGCTTGAGTTTGTGCGCCTGTGATCCCGACAGGCTATGCCGAGGCGAATGTCCAAAAATTACAGCTGGAAATCCGGCGCGGCATATGCTATAATAACAAAGGAAAGAAGAAGATAATATGTATACAACACGATCATGGGCGGAGATAGATCTCGGGGCGCTTGCGTATAATATGAGAAGCATACGCGCCCGCACCGAAAAGACTGCTATGGTAACGGCGGTCATAAAATCGGACGCATACGGCCACGGGGCTGTCATGGCGGCGGAAACGCTTCTCAAAAACGGCGCGGACAGATTTGCCGTCGCGACGGTAAGCGAGGCTGTCGAGCTTAGAAACGCCGGCATAACCGTTCCTATCCTTATTCTCGGCGCCACCGTTGCCGAGGAAGCGGAGGAAATCGTCAGGCGGGATATAACGCCGGCGGTGTTCACATTTGAATACGCGCAGGCGCTTTCGGCGGAGGCGGTACGGCAAAGCAAGACCGTCACCGTTCATATCAAGCTGGACACCGGTATGTCGCGCATAGGCTATGTGGCGGGCGCCGACGACAATGCCGTAACCGATGAGATCATACGCATCTCAAGGCTTGACAATGTGTTTGTCGAGGGGATATTTTCCCATCTGTCAACAGCCGATGAAAGCGATCACGCCTATACCCGCGCCCAATTCGCGCGTTTTACGGCGGTGTGCGATTTGCTTGAAAAAAAGGGCGTTAAAATCCCTGTGCGCCATATAGCAAACAGCGCGGCTATAATGATGTTCCCCGAAATGCACCTGGATATGGTGCGCGCGGGTATAGTTCTGTACGGATATTATCCGTCGGAGGAGGTGGACAAAAGCCGCCTGGCGATAAAGCCGGTGATGAGCTTTAAGTCGCGCATATCGTATGTGAAGCGCCCCGGCGCCGGCAGAGGCGTCAGCTACGGCAATACCTTTGTCACCGATGAGGACACCGTTGTTGCGACGGTGCCTGTCGGCTACGCGGACGGGTACTCGCGCATTATGTCGGGGAAGGCGGAAATGCTTGTAAACGGAGAAAAATTCAAGGTCATCGGAAGAATTTGCATGGATCAGTGTATGATTGACGTGACAAATGCCAATAATATCAGTATAGGTGACGAGGTAATTCTCTTCGGAAGCGGAGGCATAACCGCGGACACGGTCGCCGGATGGCTCGGTACTATAAGCTATGAGGCGCTGTGCATGGTCGGCAGGCGTATTCCGCGCGTATACACCGAAAACGGCAGCGCGGTCGGAGAAGTCGATATTTTAAGGCAGAAGCGTATCATGCCTTAAGGAAATAAAAATGAAGGGAGCCTGATTGCTTTGTCACACAAAAAAGACAGCGGCGCCGACGCAAAAGCTGCCGAGGAGCTGCTGAAGGAAGGCTACGCTTTTATGGGCGAAATAAATCTTGAGCTTGCCGGCGAGGGCGCCGCAGCTGACGAGGAAGCGTTCGCCGCGTATGAAAGCGGACTGACGGAGTGTGAATAGAAAGTGATTGTAAAAAGAGGAGATATTTATTATGCGGATTTGAGTCCCGTAGTCGGTTCCGAGCAGGGCGGCGTCCGTCCTGTGCTGATAATACAGAACGACGTCGGCAACAAATACAGCCCGACTGTTATTGCGGCGGCTATAACGAGCAGGATAAATAAGGCGAAAATGCCCACCCATATCGAGCTTCTTGCAAAGGATTACGGTCTTTTGAAGGACTCGGTAATTCTCACCGAGCAGATAAGGACCATTGACAAAAAACGTTTAAGGGAAAAGATCGGCCGTCTTGACGACGGACTTATGCACAGGGTCAACAAGGCTTTAAACGTGAGCTTCGGTCTTGATGAATAGTATGTAGCTTCGGCTACATAGGAAAAAGAGAGGTTATCGCATGGCGGAACACACGTCCGTTTTCAATGCAATAACCTCTTTGATTTATGATTGGGAGCTTATTTTCCGAAAAGCTGCACACTTTCGGCAAGAGCCGCCGGCGATATGCCGTCCTTGAAGCAGTACGCCTTATACGCGCCGCCGCTTAAAAACGCGCTTTCGGATATGAAGTATACCATGCCTGTGCCGTTTTCGTTAAACGTTTCGCGGACGTCCACGTGCGTAAAGTTGCCGTCGGCGTCAAATTTTGCGATATACGTCCTGTAATGATCTCTTTGCGCCGCCATTGCTTCGGTGTCGGTGCTTAAAAAGCCGAAGCCTATTTTCAATTCGCCGTCGGAGATCATCGAGGTCTGATATGATATTGTTCCCATATCGCTGTTCTCGGATTGGATGTATCTGCAAAGCTCCGTTTCGGCGGGTTCGATGCTTATCTTTTCGGTGACGCCGCCGATGGAGGCGTGGCTTTTATTGACCGAAAGGCTCTGTTTGCCGTTTATGTAGCTGAGATTTATTCCGTCGCCGCTTATATAAAGCCTTGCCAGTATTTTATTGGAGTCGTAGCTGACCTCGCCGCCATCGGGACTGTATTTAAGCGTAAGCTCCGCCGAAGCGCCGTCACCGTCAGCAGCAGCCGTTATCTCGCCCGTTTCCTCGGACTGCTCGGCGTTGCTCCACTCGGCTGTAAATCCCTCGCCGTAAAGCGCCTTTGTAATCTTAAATTCGCCGTCGCTTTTTATATCCGCTCCCAGATCGAAAGCTCCGCTGTATTTTCCCGCGGGAAGCACCAGCGTTACTATCGCCGTATCGCCTATGGTGTCAATGCTCGTTGTTATGTTAATCGCCTCCGGATCGGGAGTAGGCTCCTCTGTTGGCATCTCTGTCGGCATCTCCGTCGGTATCTCCGTCGGTATCTCCGTCGGAGAGGGCTCCTCAGTGGGCAGCTCCGTGGGCATCTCTGTCGGAGAAGGCTCCTCTGTGGGTATTTCAGTAGGCATCTCTGTCGGTATCTCCGTCGGTATCTCCGTCGGTATCTCCGTCGGAGAGGGCTCCTCAGTGGGTATTTCCGTCGGTATCTCCGTAGGCATTTCCGTCGGAGCGGGTTCCTCTGTGGGTATTTCAGTAGGTATCTCCGTCGGCAGCTCCGTGGGAGATGGCTCCTCGTCAAGAGTTACCGTTGTGTCGGTCGTGTAATAAATGCTCTCCTCAAGCCGCTTCAAATCATCTGCATCATTGTTCATATAATACTCCGAGTAGAAATCCGTTCCGTCAAACAGGCTGTCGGCAAGGAAAATGACGTTGTTGAACCTCGGTGTGAGGATAAAGTAATATCTTCCGTTTATGTACTTCATCTCATTCCTTGTATAGCGGAAGGACGCGACTCCGTCCTGCTCCTTGTCATACACGTCCTGAGAAGAGGTATCATGGTTTTTGTCAAAGCGCGTATCATCGCAGACAATATTGTCATGGGTTGACCAGCCGTGATGAGGCGTATTGACGCCCGTTCCGCTGCTTTCGTTATACGGCTCCGATATGGAAGCGTCCGAGCGCAGGAAGTACTCGTGCGACACAGCTCCCGCGTCTTTGTTCGTATCAGCCGACACGGGGTCGTCATACGTAATATCGACATGGTAATACTTACCGTCAAGCTTTACCGCAACCCACGCGTGGTTCATTTCCTCCGCCGTGACAAATTCGGATTCTATGCCGACTTTTTCAAGCAGGTACATATACGCAAGCGCGTATCCCTGACATACTGCCTTCTTATCCACAAGCGCGCCGTATGCGCTGTATGAATGTATCTCCGGCTCGAAGCTCGTACCCGTGCTTGCCAAGTCAACGTCATATTCAACCGTCTTGACAAGGTAATCATGAAGCAGCAGCGCCTTGTCGAAATCGTCCATCTCCGGCGTTATCAGCTGTGATATAATCGCCTCGCCCCAACGGATAAACAGCCTCTCGTCCGCCTCCGATGTTACATCGCTGTATTCGGGGGTCAGAGCTATCGACACCGCGTCTATACGACCTCCCGCGTTCAAGGCGTATTGCGTTTGGACATAGAAGATTTCCGGATGCGAGTAAAGTATATCAAAATACACCTCGCTGTAGCCTTGCAAGGCCTGACTCAAAACCCAGTTGTAATCCTTGCAGTCCTCAACGGACACGGTGGCAATTGTTATTTCCGCCTCGCGGTTTTTAAGTCCGCTGATTATTTTCTGTCTTACCTCATCGCTTCCGAGCAGCTCCTTGATACGCTGCACAGCGGCTATATCGCCCGCGTCGGCGTCGGTTTCTTCAAACATCGAAACGCTCTTTTCGCCGAGGTAAGCCGCAGGAAGGTCATAGCTGTATTCAATGTTTATTTGTCCCTTCGGCGCTTCCGGCTCCTTGGCAAAGGCTCCGGCATAAGCCGCCGAAACCGCTATCGCCGTGATAAACGCCGCGATTTTCTTTTTTACAGTCATTGATTTACCGCCTTTCCGAGAATTTACCATATTACGTCTTATATATAATAATTATAACATATTTCAAACCAAATTGCAACATATTCGTTTTATTACTATTTCACAAACAACTTCGGCTCCTTTTGGTAAAAATGACAGCGGGCG
>CAZCZR010000085.1:0-6154 GCA_964503455.1 uncultured Lachnospiraceae bacterium
TTACCGTTTTTATCAAAATTCATTTGTATTTAACACCTCTCTTAGTAATATTTACGCATTAAAAAATGCGTGGTATAAAAATCCAATACCACGCATAAAAAACGCGGCTTAGATTTAATGTTACCACACATTTAACTATCTATTATGAAACACAGTTTTAAAAGCCTTTTAGAACAACGGTATCTCAATATGAAAAGCCTGCGTTTTTTGCAACACAAACCATTGTTCTGTACGCCAAAAAGAATATCCTCAATTGAATATCCAAAAATGCTATTAAAAATATTGATATCATAATGTAAAAAACAATACGATAGTTAAAAATGTGGTACTTTTATTATACCATATTTTATCCGAAAGTCAATAGCTTTTTTCGACAAGTTTTCAGCAAACATTTTAAAGTAATCCCCAAAGTAAATTTACTCTCATTCAAAAACCGTGTAATATACTTGCGCAGCTATTGACAAGGCGGCGGTTTTTATGATATTATATAACTGCAATACAAAAAAGGAGCTGAAACGCGGCTGTGGAAAATATACCCAAGGACCCGATCATATTTATGAGCTGGGCGAATACGAAGCTGAGAGACTTCTACCCAAGTCTTGACGCGCTTTGCGAGGATATGGAGCTTGATGCGAAAGAGGTGGCGGAAAAGCTTCTCTCTTTCGGCTTTAAATACGACAAGGAGACAAACCGGATAAGATGAATAACAATGTTAGAGATGATATAAAAAGATCGCAGCGCATAGTGGTCAAGGTAGGCACCTCCACGCTTACATACGAGACCGGCAAAATGAACCTGCGCCGCTTTGACGAGATCGCCAGAGTCCTTTCCGACTTAAAAAACCGAGGCATGGAGATAATCCTCGTTTCCTCCGGCGCGCAGGGCATAGCTATGGGGAAGCTGAACCTTGACGAAAAGCCGCGCGATATAGAAAAGAAACAGGCCATGGCAGCGGTGGGGCAGTGCGAGCTGATGTATTTGTACGACAAAATGTTTTCGGAGTATTCCAACACGGTCGCGCAGATACTTCTCACCCGTGACGACATTGCCATACCCCGCCGCAAGCGCAACACGCAAAACACCATGAACGCCCTGCTTGAAATGGGCATTATCCCCATAGTAAACGAGAACGACACCGTTTCGGTGGACGAGATAGAGATAGGCGACAACGACACGCTGTCGGCGGTGGTGGCGCAGCTGGTGAACGCTGATCTGCTGGTGCTGTTTTCGGATATAGAGGGCTTGTACACCGATGACCCGCACAGCAATCCTGACGCGCGGCTTATAGACGAGGTGTACGACACGCAGAGTGTGCGCCGTCTTGCCGGCGGCTCGGTCACGAGCGTAGGGACCGGCGGCATGAAAACGAAGATAGACGCTGCGGAAATGGCGGCTGACGCGGGCATCCATATGGTTGTGGCGAACGGAAACAATATTGCTGCGCTTTACGATCTTTTGGATGGCGATTCGGTCGGGACGCTGTTTGTGTCGAAAAATTTCACCGTTTCCCATGATATAAAGGAAAAATATACGTACAGGGATTAGTTTAAGAAAGAAGGTAATTGCTGTGACTGAGGAACTCGAATACAAGGGCGGCCTTGCGAAGGAGGCTGCGTTTCATCTTGCGGCTGCAGGCACCGAGGTCAAGAACAGGGCGCTTCTTGCGATAGCGGACGCGCTCGAAAGCAGAGCCGGAGAGATACTCTCCGCCAATGAAGATGACATAAAGGCGGCTGCGGAAAAAGGCACGCGGCAGAATATGATAGATCGGCTGCGTCTTACAGAGGATCGCATAAAAGATATGGCGAAAGGCGTTCGGCAGGTTGCTGCGCTTGAGGACCCGATCGGAAGCGTGATAAAGATGTGGACACGCCCCAACGGGCTTATGATAGGTCAAAAGCGCGTACCGATGGGCGTTATAGCCATTATATATGAGGCAAGACCGAATGTCACGGTCGATGCGGCGGCGCTTTGCTTAAAGACTTCCAACGCGGTCATACTGCGCGGCGGCAGCGAAGCTGTAAGATCAAACACCATGCTTATGAAAATAATGCAGCAGGCGGCATACGCCGAGGGGATCCCGGAGGGAAGCTTAAACATTGTCGAGGACGTTTCGCGCGCGACGGCGGAGGAGCTTATGCGGATGAAGGGTTATATCGACCTTTTGATACCGCGCGGCGGCAAGGGACTTATAAAGGCTGTTGTGGATAACGCGACTGTGCCGGTGATAGAAACAGCGGCGGGAAACTGCCATGTGTATGTGGACAGCGAATGCGATGAGGATATGGCGGTGAAGGTGCTTATAAACGCGAAGGTGCAGCGTCCGTCGGTGTGCAATGCGGCGGAGACGCTGTTAATAGACAGCGCCTGCTCCGAGGAGCTTATAAAGCGTATGCTTGACGCGCTCAAAGAGAATAATGTCGAGATACGCGGCTGTGAGCGTGTGAGAAAGACAGATCCGACGGTGAAAGAGGCTTCGGAGGAGGACTGGTATACCGAATACAACGACTATATCATGGCGGTCAAGATAGTGGACGGAATAGACGAAGCGATAGCGCATATCAACAAGTACAACACCAAACATTCCGAGGCTATAGTGACGACGAATTACAACAAAGCGCAGAAGTTTTTAAACGAGGTTGACGCTGCGGCTGTATATGTAAACGCGTCAACGCGCTTTACCGACGGTTTCGAGTTCGGTTTCGGCGCGGAAATAGGCATAAGCACCCAAAAAATGCACGCAAGAGGCCCCATGGGACTTGAACAGCTTACATCGGTGAAATATATAATCTACGGCAACGGACAAATACGCAGCTAACACCCGCGCATCCGAATTGCAGAATACCTAATCCTCATTTCGGGATTTAACAAAAATTTTGAATTAAAAGGATTACAAAGAATGAAAGAATATGATAAAGCAGATGCAGCCCGTTCCGTTGGCAAATTTACTTGGGAATTTACTCCTACGATTTCCCCGTGCTAATTTTCCCTCCGGCGCTTGACAAATCTAAAAAAGTATAGTATAATATAATCGGCTTATAAAGGGGAGTAGTTCACGCGCAGCGTTGAGCGGATCGTCAGTACGGAGAGATCCCGGTCGTTCAGTAAGCAACGAGACTTTTATAGCGCTTTTTTGAGTGCTGTAAGGGTCTTTGTTTTTTGTGTAAATGCTTTCCGTAAATGCAAGGGAAGAGGAGAGGTACAAATGATTTTAATGATTATCGTTCTTATTGCGGGATTTGCGCTTTTGGTAAAGGGCGCGGACTGGTTTGTTGACGGCGCGTGTGATTTGTCGGCACGGCTGAAGATACCGGCGTATGTGGTCGGACTTACGGTGGTGGCTATGGGTACGAGCCTGCCCGAGGCGGCTGTCAGCGTGACAGCTTCCCTGCAAGGCAGCAATGCTATCGCCATAGGCAATGTTATAGGTTCAAACACCTTCAACACGCTTGTCGTGCTTGGTTCAAGCGCGCTGTTCGCACCCGTGGTTGTGAAAAAAAACATCTTAAAGCGCGATTTCCCGTTTTGTATTCTCATAACAGTAATAATGCTTATACTGATGCTCACGCTGAATAACGGCGTTGTGGCGCTTACAAGAATAGACGGGCTTGTGCTTTTGGCATTGTTCGCCGCGTTTATGATTTTCTCCTTCAAATCCGCCCAAAGCGGCGAAGAAGAAACGGCGGAGACCATAATAGCGAAAGACACGCCGCTATGGAGATGTGTCGCTACGATACTTATAGGAGTTGCGGGCGTTATCACAGGCGGTCAGATGACGGTCAAAGCAGCTGTATATCTGGCGGGGGCGCTTGGTCTAAGTGAAACTGTCATAGGACTTACGGTAGTAGCTATCGGAACGTCGCTGCCGGAGCTTGTGACCTCTGTTGTTGCCGCAAGAAAGCATCAGAACGATATAGCCGTAGGCAATGTTATCGGCTCTAACATATTCAACATCCTGTTTATTCTCGGCATTTCTTCGCTTATAAGCGATATTTCGACCGATGACTATGCGGTTATAGATATGACTATCCTTATCGGCATATGCCTGCTCACATATTTAGCTGCCATACCGAAAAAGAAAATAACCGCGCCCGTCGGCGCGCTGATGATAGCCGCTTATATAGGATATACGGCATTTTTGCTTGTAAGATAGATGCGCTTAATCAATACTAAAAAAAGAACTGCCAGTGTGAATAACTGCCAAAAACGTCAATTTTATTATTATTGGTTTAAAATTTTGTCAATTATGACAAGCTCGCGGAGCATAAAAACGCGAAAATTTATATATCCGTGTTAAATATTAATAGAGCATATATGGACTGCATTGGGTTAATAATCTGTTAAGGATAAAATTTTCAAAATTTTTTTTGAAAAAACTATTCCCAAAACGAGAAATGTGTAGTATAATATATTCATCGAATTCAGAAAGGACTCTTGTGCCATGAAAATAGAACGTGTGGGAGATAACTCGGTAAAGGTCTTTGTTGCGGATTCGGAACTGTCGTTCATGGATGTCCGTACCGAGAATTTCGCATCCGCAGAGTCGGAGGAAATAAGCAGATTTCTGTTTTACATATTCGGAGCCATAAAGGAAAGAACGGGATTCGACCCTTTCAGCTGCCCTATTAAGATCGAGGCGATGAGTACAAATAAGGGACTTCATCTTACCGTGAGCCGTATCAAGGGAGCAAAACCCGCCAAGGTAAAGGTTTCCGCTTCAAAAAAATGCCGCCGCCCCAAAACGGTACAAAAAAGCATGGCGGCGTATTATTTCAAGGATATAAATCATACTGTGAAGGCGCTTTTCGGTCTGCCGGAGAAGCTTTTGAGAAAGTCGCAGCTCAGGCGATATGACGAGGGAGGATATGTGTTTATAGCCGATAAGACTCGTCAGCTTATGGCATATCATTTCTATATAGCCGAGTACGCCGACAGATGCGCATATTCGGATCGCGCTCTTTGTGCCGAGGAACATTCATATCTTATAGCCGAAGGCGATCGGCTGGGAGATTTTGTAAACAAACTGAAAACAATTGAATAAATTTTAAATTTACTATTGCAAAATCAGGCGGTATGGTGTATAATATAAACTATATTAAACGGATGCCGCTTAGGCGGCTCACAAAGGAGGATAATAACATGGACGGTAGTACGACATCTTCGGCAGGCTCGATGTTTACGATGCTTTTGCCTATGATCGCAGTTATCGCGGTCATGTATTTTGTGATGATCAGACCGCAGAAGAAAAAGGAAAAAGAACTTAAGGAAAAGATTTCCAAGCTGAAGGTAGGCGACAAGGTAACGACTATCGGCGGCATATGCGGCAAGATATACAAAATCAAGGACGAGTACGTTATCATCGAGACCGGCAGCACGGGAAATCCCGCTGAAAAGTCGTATATCAGGATGGAACGCTCATCTATTAACCAGATTGAATCCAAAAGTGAATAATTTCAATACCTCCCGAATATAATTAAGACATGATTATATCTTGCGGGAGGTATTTTGTGTGAAGTCGATAGAGCTCTCAGCGATCCTAAAAGGCACGGTTATAGCGCTGGCGGTCACGCTTCTGTTTATCTGTGCGGCTGCGTTAATGGCGTATTTCGCATTGATAGACGATAGCACCGCGACGGTGATACTGTTTGCGGGAGTTATGGCGGGTGTATTTTTCGGAGCAGTTCCTGCAGTAAGACGAAGCGGTTCAAAGCGGCTTTTAAACTCGCTGTGCGTCGGAGCCGTTTATATTGCGGTGCTTATTGCAGCGGCGCTGGCGCTTAACAGGGGAATAGAGTTTAATATACATTTTATTACTCTTGCTGTCGGATGCGTCGGCGCGGCGTTTCTGTCCGCGATGGTGTTTTCGCCGAGAGAATGACTGAAATCAAGCTCAAAAAGTGTCCGCACTCCATAAGGAAACCCGAAGGCGCGGACACTTTTTATGCAAATATTTTTCTCACACGCGCTCAAAAGCCGGTATACCGCGTGTTATGGAATTTATACCAAGCGGATTAAACGCCATCGCCTGTGTCAACGGGTTTTGCTCCGTCGCCTATACCGGCAGGATTTGAATCGTCCCCTGTGTCAACGGGTTCCGCACCGTCGCCTATCTTAATGCCGCGCGTCACGGGAGTGCCGCCCCCGCTAAAGCTGC
>CAZCZR010000086.1:0-6053 GCA_964503455.1 uncultured Lachnospiraceae bacterium
TGACAGTCACGACCTCGCCGATATTCGCGGTAAGCGCAGAGGGCGGCGCACTGAAAATAAATGCGGACGGCGATATTACGCCTGTGACCGATACAACGGCATTTGAAACTCCCGCAGAAGGTACGGCGGCGCTTACGTTTATGATGAACGGTGGAGATGACAGCCGTATTAAGATAACAAAGTATGTTATAAAGATTGACGGAATAAGCGACAATATTACGCCGTCAAAGACAGATATATACAACGGCGGCAATTATTATATGGCGCAAATATACGGCGACGGCATAACGATCGGCGAAACGTATAATTATACGGTGAATATAGATTACACCATTGATAACGGCAATGCTTTAGCATATACAAAAACCGGCAGCGTTTCCGCGACGCAAACCACTGCTGAGAAGTCGCTCAAGCAGTACTTCTACACCTCGGACGGAGGCTATAACGTGGCGCTGTTCGTGTTTAACTGATAACGCCCATCCAAAAGCGGCATACCGGCTCGATTCCCGTAAAGGGGTTGAGCCGGTTTTTTTGGTATAACGGGCGAAAATTTTCCGGATATATGTATTGACTGATAATTTTTGAGGTGATATAATATAAGGTAACACGTTAACATTAAGGAGGAGTTCAATTGACACAGGAAAACAAAATGGGTACGATGCCTGTAAACAAGCTGCTTATCACGATGTCGCTGCCGATGATAATATCGATGCTTGTGCAGGCGCTTTACAATATCGTGGACAGTATGTACGTCGCGAGGGTGAACGAACACGCTCTGACGGCGGTATCGCTGGTGTTCCCGATACAGTCGTTCATGATAGCCGTCGGCGCGGGTACGGGCGTGGGCGTGAACGCGCTGCTTTCAAAAAGCCTCGGCGCGAAGGAGTTCCGAACCGCGAACAAAACCGCCAACATCAGCATATTTCTTGCCGCCGCAAGCTGGGTGGCAATGGCTTTAGTCGGCATTATCCTTGTAAACCCCTACGTAAACGCACAGACAAACGACCCGGAGATCGCCGAGTATACAAGACAGTATCTGCTTATATGTACGATATGCTCGGCGGGGCTTTTCGGTCAGTTTGCATTTGAGCGAATGCTTCAGGCAACGGGCAAGACCGTTTATTCCATGATCTCGCAGGCTGTGGGCGCGGTAATAAATATAGCTTTAGACCCTGTATTTATTTTCGGATGGTTCGGCGTCCCCGCTATGGGCGTCGCGGGAGCGGCAATAGCCACGGTAATAGGTCAGTGCATAGCGGCAACGTGCGCGTGCGTGTTCAATATAAAAAAGAACCATGAGATAAAGCTTGATATAAGAAACGCTCTGCCGGAGGCTAAAATCGTCAAGCGCATATATTCCGTGGGTGTTCCGGCTATAATAATGCAGTCGGTGACCTCGGTGATGACGGCGCTTTTAAATATGATACTTATCACCTTCTCGTCAACGGCGGTAGCTGTGCTGGGCGTGTATTTCAAGGTACAGAGCTTTATATTCATGCCCGTATTCGGCTTGAACAACGGCATGATCCCGATCATCGCCTACAATTACGGCGCGGGACATCGCGACAGGATCACAAAAACCATGCGTTTTGGAGTTATATACGCCATGAGCATAATGATATTGGGATTGCTGCTGTTCCGCTTCATACCGGACAAGCTGCTGCTTTTGTTCGACGCGTCCGACGGTATGCTGGCGATAGGCGTTCCCGCCCTGCGCACGATAAGCTTGAGCTTTGTATTCGCTGGCTTCTGCATAGTGATGAGCGCGACGTTCCAAGCTCTGGGCATGGGATTTTACAGTATGTACATATCCATAGGCAGACAGCTGGTAGTGCTTTTGCCGGCGGCGTTTATACTTGCAAAGCTCGGCGGACTTGACGCGGTGTGGTATTCGTTCCCTATAGCGGAGATCATATCCGTGATCCTGTGCCTGGTATTCCTAAGACAGTGCATGAAGAAGATATAACGCAGCGAAAAGGAGGAATTATTACTATGAAAAAACGGGCATTACTTATCACATTGGGACTTGCGGCGGTGTTATCCGCCGGCACGGTATCGGCGGCGGAGGCTGTCGGCAGCGTCTACTCCACCGATATACTGGCAAAGGTGGACGGCGAGGCAATCCCGTCATACGCGCTTGACGGCAAGACGGCGATCGCGCTGAGGGATCTGGAGAATTACGGATTTTCCGTGGCATACTACGACAGTATCCGCGCGGCGTATATCACAACCGGCAGAGCCGACGGCGAGCTTCATCCGATTGAGGGCGTGGAGCGCGGCAGGGTCGGACGTGTCGTCGGCAAAGTGTACGAAAGCGACATAAAAGCGTATGTGAACGGCTATGAGATACCGTCATACAATATAGGCGGCGCGCTTGTGGCTGCGATCGAGGATATTGCCGAGCCGGATGACGGCAGCGAGTTTGCCGAGATAGGCTATTCAAAAACCGCGCTTGCAAGCCGTTGGGACGGCGAAAGCCGCACGATCGAGCTTTTGACCATGCCTAAGGACAACAGCTATGACGCGGCGCAATATGCCGCGAAGAATTACCTAAGCGTCGTGGTTGACGGCGACAGCGTTACCCTTGAGCCGCGTCCGTTTGCGGCATACAGCGCTTCCGCCGGCGGCGCCATAGGCGATCATAAATTCACGAGGCTTTATTACACAATGCCCGACGGCACACGCGAGGAGATCGGCATGGCGTATACGGATTACAGCGTGTCGCTTGATGAGGAGCCGAGGGGCGATGTGTATGAGGTTGTGGGCGCAAGGTTTGAAGAAGATCCGTGGCCTGCGTTTGTGTTTGATTTGGATAAGCTCTGCGCGCTTACGGCGGCATATCCCGGCGAGCCGGCAAGCGTTGAGGAGGAAACGGAATTTTGGCGAAACGGCGGCACAGGTCTGTGGGATGTGCTGGCGGAGCTTGACACGGACAAGTATACGCTGCTTTATATGAGGCAAACGGGACTTCCGCACGGAGGTATGTCCGAGCAGGTGCTGCGCCTTGACAAAGAGCCGCGGACGACAGCGACCGTATCCAAGGAATGGATGTACGCGCCGGAGCTGTACGGCGACACGCTGATGTATTTTTCGGGTGACGGACTGTATAAGCAGAATGTGTATTCCGACACTGCGGAGCGGGTATCGGCGGCGACGGACGAGAACATAGACAGCTACTTGAAAGAGCATTGGAACGTGCTATACACAGGCAGCGACGAATACGGCAGCGGACGGACGTATGTTCTGGAAAAGGACGGCAATTACAGGATTTACTTCATCAATACGCTCGGCATATCGGTGCCGCATCGGGGCGCGATCAAGGAAGCATACGCGCTTGACGGCGCTGTCGCGTTCACCGCAGACGGCAGTGAATGGAGCGTGACAACGTCCTACGGCTATGCGGAGAATGAAAGCGATGAAAACAAATCTCGGATAGAAAGTATAAAAACCGGCGGCGAAAAGATAATCTAAGCTGCTTTTTGCCTCCGCCAAAGGGGCATCATATATATTTGCAAAAACCGCTCTTGTCAGGGCGGTTTTAACGCTTTTTTCAAGCGCTGTTGCAAAACCCGCAAAGGCGTGATATAATTAACAAAAAAACAAGCATACAATAAAAAGGAGCTAAGCATATGATCATTACCGTACTCGCGTATGCCGCGTTCGCGGCGGGATATTTTTTCGCGTGCTTCGCGTGGGTGTTTTCAAGAAACTTTGAGCAAAAGCCGCGCAGCGTGTTCAGGCATATGTGCCGCTGGGGCAGGAATATAACCATGATATGCGGCGTATTGTCGGTGCTGTGGTTCGGCTCGGCGGTCATGACGTTAATCAGCCTTTTGCGCGCGGGAGTGAGCGCCGGCGAAAGCGTGTTTGTTTATACGCTTATATTCGCCATTGTGTTTGCCGGACTTGAGGTCATGTCATGGCTTGCTTACAGACGCTACAACAAGGCGATCGTAAATACCCTCGTCCCGCCGGAAAGCCAGTCCGGCAAGGGCAAACGCCGCCCGAAGTAAGACGGATTTGCAACAAAAAAATATTTTTCCTCCAAATTGTAAGCCTATGCTAACATTTGAAAAATTGCCCTCCCTTGTGTGTAAGACGCTGTTTTTACGGCTGAAAAGTGCGCTTTTTATACAGCGTTTTTAACAAAGTCATATTTTTGCTGAAAAATTTTTTGCAATTTTTCAAAAAAACACTTGCAAACAATAAAAAGTTGTGATACAATAAGTTTGCTGACCGAAACATTAGGGCTGCAGCGCTTTTGCGGGATAAATCGCTAAAGCGAAGGAGCCGCGGTCATAGGCGGCGGAACGCGTTTTCCGCCGGATGCAGGGACATACATACAGTTTAAGGAGGTTATTCAATCATGTCATACGCACAGGACGTATTAGCACAGCTTAAGGAAAAGAACCCGGCCGAGCCGGAGTTTATCCAGGCGGCGACAGAGGTTTTAACAACACTGGAGCCGGTATTCGACAGGCACCCCGAATACGAGGAGGCTGCTCTTCTCGAAAGACTTGTTGAGCCGGAAAGAGTTGTCATGTTCAGAGTTCCGTGGACGGACGACAAGGGCAAGGTACACGTAAACAAGGGCTACAGAGTGCAGTTCAACTCGGCGATCGGCCCTTACAAGGGCGGTCTGAGACTTCACCCGTCGGTAAATCTCGGTATCATCAAGTTCCTCGGTTTTGAGCAGATATTCAAAAACGCGCTTACAACACTGCCTATCGGCGGCGGCAAGGGCGGCTCGGACTTTGACCCCAAGGGCAAGTCGGACAGAGAGGTAATGTCATTTTGCCAGAGCTTTATGACGGAGCTTTCAAGACACATCGGCGCCGACACAGACGTTCCGGCGGGCGATATAGGAACAGGCGCAAGAGAGATCGGCTATATGTTCGGTCAGTATAAAAGACTTAAGAATGTATACGAGGGCGTTTTGACGGGCAAGGGCCTCACATGGGGCGGCTCGCTTGCAAGAACCGAGGCTACAGGCTACGGTCTGGTATATTACGCGGCTGAAATGCTCAAGGATCTCGGTACGGACTTCGCAGGCAAGACCGTTGCCGTATCGGGCGCGGGAAACGTTGCCATATACGCTACACAGAAGGCTCAGCAGCTGGGAGCGAAGGTTATCACAATGTCAGACTCCAACGGTTATATAATCGACGAGGAAGGCATCGACCTGGAGGCTGTTAAGGAGATAAAGGAAGTCAACAGAGGCAGAATAAAGGACTACCTCAAGTACAGACCCAACGCGAAGTATGTCGAGGGCAGAGGTCTGTGGCAGGCTGTAAAGTGCGACATCGCTCTGCCGTGTGCTACGCAGAACGAGCTTCTTCTTGATGACGCGAAGGCTCTTGTTGCGAACGGCTGCATAGCAGTTGCGGAGGGCGCAAATATGCCCACGACGCTGGAAGCTACGGAGTACCTCCAGTCGAACGGCGTATACTTTGCACCGGGCAAGGCTTCAAACGCGGGCGGCGTTGCGACATCTGCGCTTGAGATGAGTCAGAACTCGCAAAGACTTTCATGGACGTTTGAGGAAGTTGACGAGAAGCTGCACAACATCATGATAACTATCTACAAGAACTCGGTAGCCGCTGCCAAGGAATACGATATGACAGTAGGCGGCAAGACAAACCTTGTTGCGGGCGCGAATATCGCCGGCTTCAAGAAGGTTGCCGACGCTATGATGGCTCAGGGCATCTGCTGATTTTAAAGAAGATAATGATAAAAACGGCTGCGGGAATGAATCTCGCAGCCGTTTTTGTATGCGCCCTCGCGGTTATTGGAATCGCTTAGCTATTCCAGCTCGAACGCGCCGGTATAAAGCTGATAGTATGTGCCCTTGTCGGCGATCAGCTTTTCATGGGAACCGCGCTCGATAATTCTGCCGCTATCCAATACCATAATCACATCCGAGTTGCGTATCGTGGACAGACGGTGCGCGATGACAAAGGAGGTGCGCCCCTTCATCAGCGCGTCCATGCCTTCCTGAACGATTCGCTCTGTGCGCGTATCTATTGAGCTTGTCGCCTCATCCAAAACCATGC
>CAZCZR010000087.1:0-5910 GCA_964503455.1 uncultured Lachnospiraceae bacterium
ACGAAACGGATTACGAAACAAATTACGAGCTGCACAAGGACACAATATAAGCACAATATAGAGGAGTCAGCATGAAATCGGCAATTAAGTTTTTGAAAAGATGCAAAACGCTCATTATTACAGCGGTTACGATAATATGTCTTGGCGCGGGAAGCCTCGCCGTCGCGCAATATATCAATTCATGCGCCGAGGAGCGCTGCATTGACACAATGAAGCGCGAGGCGCATCAGGTAGGAACGGCGTTAAAGACGCATATGTCCAATGATACGGAGAATCTGACAATAGCGGCGGAGATGCTTGCGAGTCTGGAGCATCCGGAAACGGCGGATGTGGTGCGGACGCTTGGAAATTTCAAAAGCTGCGAGTATATGGAGGATATACAGCTGCTGCTGTCGGACAATACGGTCATATCCGGCAGCGGCGAGATAGGGAAAGTATCAAGCGACCTTTTCTCCGAGCTGTCCTCAAAGGGCGCGTACATATCCGAAATGACCTCGGATATACTTACACATTCACGAAAGGTTGTATATAATGCGGTTCCCGTTGTAAAAAACGGGGACGTGATAGGCATACTTGCCGGCATGACGCCGATCGGCGCGCTTAAGAGTATAGTTTCCGAAGCCGCATCGGGGGATGCGCATATCTTTATTATCGAAAGCAACAGCGGCGACTTTTTGGTTGATACGATGCATTCCACGCTGGAAAACGCGAGCGAGTTCGGTCAGGACGGAGAATGTGGTGGAGAGTCGGCTGCGGATGCCGCCAAAGACATCGCGAACGGAGAAAGCGGCAGCACAACGTTTTTCTCCGAGCAGGAAAATGAAAAAAGGTATTTATACTACGAGCCTGTGGGGATCAACAGCTGGGTGATGATGTATTCCATGCCCGAAAGCACGGTGACCTCCGATGTCAGGAGCCAGAAATACGCGCTGAGTGTTTTTATGGTGTATATGGCGGTGCTGCTTATAGGATATTTCCTGTATATGCTGATCTCCGGCGTAAACAACCGCAGGTATAACGCGTTTGTTGTAGAGTTGGAAAAAATCCTTCTGTCGGACTGCCGCAGCAAGGATAACATAGTAAGAGCCATGAAGCTTGCCGCCGGAAGGGAAAACGCCGAGGCGGTCTACTATATCGAAGCCGGCGATCAAGACGAGGCAGGCGTTTACGAGTGGACGACGGAAGGGGAATTTATTCCCGACAACCGCGCCTTGCTTCGCGAGCTTGTGAGCTTCTGCTCGAAAAACGCCGATCCGGAGGGACACGGCGGATTTGAATACACCGCCGGAATGGAAGCCGAATACCCCGCTGCCGCTGAATTTGCCAAGAGCAAGGCGGGAAGCACGATACTCTATTATGTGATAGATGATGATGAGGGCGCCGTTACCGGAGTTTTGGGCATGGCGGGCAAGAGGCTCAAAGGGAAGGCGGAATCCATTATAGAAAACACGGCGATAAGCGTTTCCATGGCGGTCAAGAATCTTCGCTACATCAATCTTATAGAGAAGATCGGCATGACGGACGCGCTTACGGGACTTAAAAACCGCGCCTGCTTCCATAAGGATATGGATGAAACCCCCGCCGCAGGGTTTACCTGCATATACGCCGACGCGAACGGACTGCACGAGCTTAACAGTACGTCCGGTCACGCCAACGGCGACGAGATGCTGCGCTTTATAGCCAACACCGTAAAGGATGAGTTCGGCGAGAACTACGCCTACCGTATCGGCGGCGATGAGTTTCTGGCGTTTGCGCAAAACGTTTCGTACCATGAGGCGGCGCAGAGAGCGGAGCGTATGTGCGCGCGCATAGAGTCGGGCGGCTACACGGCGTCGATAGGCATATGCGTCGGAACGGAGGATTCAAGCATACACGATATTGTTTCGGCAGCCGAGCGCATGATGTACAAAGAAAAGTACAACTACTACCTCGACAAAGAGGAGGGGCAGGCCGCCGAAATAGACAGCAGAAAAGCGGGTGCTGACAACGCAAGCTCGGAGCTTAAGGTAAGCGGCAAATATTTCGACGTATTTTTAAAGCTCATAGAACCGAAATATCTCGGTGTATATATGGTCGATTTGAAAACGGATACGATGCGGAAGATATATACACCGGAATACTTTGAGAATATGCTGCATGATGCGAACAACTGCTTCAGCGCGGCGATGAAGCTGTATATGAAGGATATAGTAAAGCATGACTATGTGCGCGGCTTTTCGATGTTCTTTGATTACGAATGGCTTGAGGAGCAGCTTGCGGACGGCAAAGAGCCTTCGCTCACATATGAAAGGACCGACGGCGTCGAGGTGAAGATGACCGTATGCCGTTTGGACGAAAGCAACTATACGGTATGGATATTTGAAAAAGCGTGACCGATCCGCATATACGGAATTTTTTTCGCAAAACGTATTGATTACGTGCCGGATATCTGCTATAATAACAGCAACGCCGCATGAAAATATGTATGCGCGGCAATGCCGGGCTGCCGCGGACGCTTAAGGATAAAACAGAATACGGCGCTGTGCGCCGAAAGAGGTGTAATATTTTGGAGAAGCTTATAATAAAGGGCGGCAACCGCCTTTCGGGCGAGGTTGCGATAAGCGGAGCGAAAAACGCCGCGGTCGCCATAATTCCCGCGTGTATACTTGTAGACGGCGTATGCCGTCTTGAAAACGTGCCTGACATACACGATACCAAGCTGTTTTTGGAAATTTTAAAAAAGCTCAACGCAAGGGTAAGCTATGTGGACGCGCACACGGTCGATATTGACTGCTCTACGCTCAATTCATGGTCTCCCCCTATGGAGCTTACGCAGAAGATGCGCGGCTCGTCATATCTTATGGGCGCGCTGCTGGGCAGGTTTAAAAAATGCTCGGTGCCGTCGCCGGGAGGCTGTGATTTCGGCACGCGCCCCATTGACCAGCATTTGAAATTCTTCCGCGCTCTGGGTGCTGAAGTCAATGTGGAGTACGATGTAGTAAACGGACACGCCGCCCGTCTTAAAGGCGCGAACGTGTATTTTGACGTGGTGACCGTGGGCGCGACGGTAAACGCCATACTTGCGGCGGTGCTTGCCGAGGGTACCACCATAATCGACAACGCCGCGAAGGAACCGCATATAGTTGATCTGGCGAATTTCCTGAACGCCATGGGCGCGAATGTGCGCGGAGCCGGTACAAGCACCATAAAAATAAAGGGCGTGGCGTCCATGCACGGCGGGACCTACGCGATCATACCCGATCAGATAGAGGCGGGTACCTTTATGATAGCCGCCGCCGCCACAAGAGGCGACGTGGTTTTGAAAAACGTTATACCGAGGCATTTGGAGATAATTTCTGCAAAGCTTGAGGAAGCGGGAGCCGCAGTCGAGCAAAACGGCGACAGCGTGAGAGTGTATGTTCCGGAGGGAACGGCCTTCCGCAGCGTGGACTTTGTGGCGCTGCCGTATCCCGGATACCCGACGGATATGCAGCCGCAGCTGGTTACCTTCCTTACGACTGTGCCCGGCACGTCCAATGCCCGCGAGGGCGTATGGGACGACAGGTTCAGATACGTGAGCGAGCTGAAGCGCATGGGCGCGGATATAAGAGTAGAGGGACAGCTTGCGATCATACAAGGCGTTCCCAAGCTTCGCGGGACAAGCGTAAAAGCCACCGATCTGCGCGCGGGCGCCGCTATGATAATAGCCGGTCTTATGGCTGAGGGCACCACGGAGATCGTGGACATTCACCATATTGACAGAGGCTATGAAAATTTTGAGGAGAAGTTTGTAAATCTGGGCGCGGATATCCACCGTGTGACGGTAATGGGCGATTATTATTGATGAATGTACAGATAATTGCGGCGGGCAGGATAAAAGAGAAGTTTTTCCGCGATGCACTGGAGGAGTATGTAAAGCGCATATCGCGTTTTGCGTCCGTGACGGTGACAGAGATCCCCGATGAAAAAATCCCCGATAAGGCGTCGGATAAGGAGAAAGACCGGATCCTCCGCGCCGAGGGCGAAAAGATACTTTCAAAGATAAAACCCGGATCAAAGGTTTTTGCCATGTGCATAGAGGGCAAGCCGTATACCTCGGAAACGCTTTGCGAAGCGATGACGGCGGCTATGCGCGAAAGCTCGCGGATAACGTTTGTGATAGGCAGCTCACTGGGACTTTGGGACGAGGTAAAGCGCCGCGCGGACGAATGTGTCAGCTTCGGCGGCATAACGCTCCCGCATCAGCTTATGCGCGTGGTTTTGGCGGAGCAGATATACCGGGCGTTTAAGATAATGAATAACGAAACGTATCATAAATAAGAGTAACAAGGAGGGATCGTCTTGAAGCATAAACGAATAATATCCGCCATATGCGCTGCGGTGACGGCTGTTGTATCGGCGTCTCCGGCGCTGGCGGTGGAAAGCTGGCGTGACGCGTTCGTGACGCGCCTTATGAAAACTCTGTCGGTGGATCCAACATATACGGATATAGCGATCACCGATCTTAATGCCGACGGTATGCCCGAGGCGTGGGTGATAAAGAACTCGCCCGACGGCGGCATCGGCACGGGCATTACATTTGAGAACAATTCGATAGTTACGGTAAACACGCCCAAAAACGTGATAGGGACGTGTCTTGAAGATATAACGGTATATAACGAAAACGGAAACTTCCTTTTTGTCGGCAAGGAGGTCGGCAGATATACCTCCGCGCTGGAATATTATCTGCTTGAATTTGACGGAGCTACGCTTACGGCAAGTCCCACGGACAAGACGGTGTATTCAAAGCTTACGGCGGAGCCTTACAAGGACTTTTACGGCACGGGCTTTGTTTCCGACGGACTTCCGAGCCGCGCGAAGCTTAAGGAGTTTATCGACTCGTACACTCCCGCCGCCAATACTCTGAGCGCATCGGTCTCGGACGCGTCGGTGACCGTGAACGGCGTCGGGGTCAGGGTGTCGGGCATATCGGTCAACAACAGCAACTATTATAAGATACGCGATATTGCCATGATGCTTCGCTCCACAAGCGCGCGGTTTGACGTGACATGGGACGACTCATTAAACGCGGTCAATATCAAAAAGGGACAGAAATACAACGTAGTCGGCGGAGAGCTTGAAGCGATAAGCTCCGATGAAACGCTTGAGATATTCTCGAACGAATCGCCGATATACATAGACGGCGCCGAGGTGCATCTTCAGTCCTATAACGTGAACAGCAGCAATTACTTCCGCATCCGCGACCTTGCGGATTATCTCGACTTTTCCATAACATGGGATGAAGCGGCGCAGACCGTAGGGCTTGTGACCGACTGACGGGGAGCTTGGCAAAATGTATCTTTCGGACCTTCACAATCATACCACCTACAGCTATGACGGCGAGTGCGCGCCGGAGGAAATCGTGGAAAACGCGCTCCGATACAAGCTTGACGCCGTAGGAATAACGGATCATCAGTTCAGCTTTCCCGACAGGCTTTTTATGTATCACAGCCACATATCGCTTTTGAAAAAGCAGTATAAGGGAAGGATAAGAGTCTTGGAGGGACTTGAAATAGGCACCCGTCCGAGACCGCGCGATCTGATAACGACAGTGCTTTCTGACTTTGACTATGTGCTGTTTGAGAGCCTTGACCATGAAAAGGGCATGGATCTGTATGAATTTCTGGAATGGCGGCGGCTGTTCGAGTGCAAGGTGGGATTTGCGCACACGGATATATTCGCGCTTGAAAAACGCTACGGCATTGATATGCTTGATATAATGAAGAAAGAGCGTATTTTCTGGGAATGGAACCTGTCGGGGCATTACCCGTACTTTGAGCGCTTTGTACGTTCGCCGGAGCTGATAAGCCGTGTCGCGAAAAGCGGCATTGAGATAAGCATCGGTTCCGATGTGCATCAGCTCAGCAATTTCCGCTACGACAGACTTGCCGC
>CAZCZR010000088.1:0-5705 GCA_964503455.1 uncultured Lachnospiraceae bacterium
AACCCTTACCTCTCCATCCAACCCTTTGCTGTCAGCAGCTCCGCTAAAAGCACTGCGCCGCCGGCGGCGCCTCTTAATGTGTTGTGACTCATCGATACCATTTTGTAATCGTACTGCACCGACTCTCTCAAGCGTCCGCACGAGATCGCCATACCGCCGTCTATTTCACGCGCGGTCTTTATCTGCGGCTGATCCGGCTGCTCCGCCTCGGTGTATACGTATATAAACTGCTTCGGCGCATGGGGAAGCTCCAGCTCCTGCGGGACGCCCCTGTAATCGCGCCACAGCTGCTCGATCTCCTCAACCGACGGCTTGCTTGCGCTGTCTTTAAACGTGAAGAATATCGCCGCCGTATGACCGTTTGAAACAGGCACACGGTATGTCTGGCACTCTATCTGAAGCTCCTGCGAGGGAACTATCCTGCCGCCCTCGATATGTCCGAGTATCTTATTCGGCTCCACCTCCGACTTCATCTCCTCGCCGCCTATATACGGGATGAGATTGTCAACCATTTCCGGCCACGTCTTAAACGTCTTTCCAGCGCCGGAGATTGCCTGATACGTCGTAACAAGCGCGCGATCAATGGGGTATTTCTCATTGATGACGGCAAGCGCCGGAAGGTATGACTGCAGCGAGCAGTTCGATTTTACCGCTATGAAGCCGCGCTTTGTGCCGAGGCGTTTCCTCTGCGCGGGGATTATGTCAATATGCTGCGGATTGATTTCGGGTATTATCATGGGGACGTCGGGCGTATGGCGGTGAGCCGAGTTGTTCGACACCACGGGACACTCCGCCCGCGCGTATCTTTCCTCAAGCGCCTGTATCTCCTCTTTTTTCATGTCCACTGCGCAGAATACAAAATCCACCTGCGCTGCTATTTTCTCAACATCCTCCGCCGCGTTCATCACTACCATGTCCGCTATGCCGGCGGGTATGTCCTCCTCCATTGCCCACTTGCTGCCGACGGCTTCTTTATATGTTTTACCCGCGCTTCTGGCGGAAGCCGCCAGAACCTTCACGGTATACCACGGATGATCGTGCAGAAGCGTTATAAACCTCTGCCCCACCATGCCTGTCGCGCCTATGATGCCTACGTTATAGTTCTCTTTCATCATTATGATCCTTTCTTTCGGTTACCGCATAGAAAAAGCAACAGTTCCCGTTTCGAGTACCATTGCCGCAAAAATATCCGATATACTTATACGGACAGCACTCCACCGGCGAACCGGTGACAGTCGCGCCGCTTTCGCAAAACGCGCCCGACCATGCCTCGGACGGACCGGCATGACCTCGGCGATGCATCTCTTCCGCGCGGGTCATCGACCCTCCGCCGGGTCTGAACACGCGTACCGGTAAACACCGCGCCTCTGTCTTAGGTTATTGTACCACTATAATCACGCCTTGTCAAGCATAAATAACCACTTTTTAAAAAAAATATCGCGGCGGTTGGTGTATTGCTTGCGTTTTAAAGTCCGTTTAAACGGCAATATCCGCCCCGCGCGGCTTTTGCTCACCTCGCGGGACGGGTTGGTTTTGGTTTTACTTTTTCTCCACTATGCTGTCGGTGATTCTCACCTCAAATACGCCGCCGGCGGCTTTGCCCGCGCCGTTTGGCGCAAATTTGACCGTCACCTTCTCCTTGCCCTCGACAACGTCTGCGGGTATTTTGTAATACACGTATATAAGATTCCCCGCCGAATTGTTGTTAAGCGTCTGCGTTCCTATCACCGTATCGTCGGCAAGGATGCTGAAATCTCTTGTATAGCTCACGCCGTCCGCGCTGAAATCGCCGTCGCCGCCCCAATAAAGCGCCATTACATAGTTGTCCTTCTGCGGATCGACCTTCATCTCATAGCTGAAATATCCGTCCGCGCCGCGCGCATCTCTCCACCCGCGCGCAGCCGTATCGAAATATCCGGAGTACGAATTGTTCGACTGCATCGCGTGATCAACCTCCGGCTGCTGCTCGTTCGGTCTTACCGTGTCAAGAGTAGCAGCGTCTAAGGCTATAGTAAACTCGTCCTTGTCAATCTCCTCGTCCTCGCCGTACAGGTTCCAGTAAAGCGAATACCGCTGATGATGCAGCGTGAAATACGGCATAAGCTCCACCGTTGCGCTGCCGGTGTTCATCTCAAACTCCAGATTCGCCAAATCAGTCGGGGTTATAAAGCTTTCGGGGTCCTTGTTGTCGGTGATTATGTCGGGTACGCTTATCGAAGCCGCGCTGTCAAGCGAGGTGTGATCCGACACAAGATCCGTCGTCGGGAAATTCTCCGTACCCAGCGCGCCCGCAAGCACTACCGGCCCGTACATAAACGCGACCTTGTTCTTAGAATCCCTTGCCGTGTATGTATGCAGCCCCATCGGAAGCTTCACGGTTATACTGTCGCCCTTGCTCCATACGCGCTCTATCGTGTAATAATAAGCCTCTCCCGTTGCCTTGACCGTCACAGGCTCCTCTACGGCATCGCCGCATACAACTGTTATTTGCGCATCGTCCGCAAGCCATGACGGTATCCTTATATTAACAGCCGCCTCCGCGCTGCCCTCGTCTACGGCTATGACGGTTGTGTCCTCGTAGGGATAGTTAGTCTGCTGCGATATTGTCAGTCCCTTTTCCTTCCATTCCACGCTTGAGGAAATGAACTGGTTTACATAAAAGCTGTCGCCGTCTTTATAGTAAATATCTCTTGTATATCTTGCCGGATTTTCCATTCCGCTGCCCACACAGCACCAGAAGGAATTTTCCATGGTTGAATAGACCTTGAAATGTCCCTGCTTTGTCGCCATGAAATACGTTTTCATGCCGCTTTCGGGGTCTTGCGAGGCGAGGATGTGGTTAAACAGCGCCCTCTCGTAATAATCCATATAAGCCGCGTCATGGTCCCACGCGTACAAATGCTCCGCCAGCTTCATCATATTGTAGGTGTTGCACGTTTCGCACGTCTGCGTGCCAAGCACCTCCTCGGTTATAGCGCCGAAATGCTCGTAATTGGAGTTTCCGCCGATAACGTAGGAACGGTGGTTTACAACGGTGTCGAAGAAGAATCTCGCCGCCTCGCGGTAGTCCGTCCTGTCCTCGTCCTGCTCATAGACCTCCGCCGCGCCTATGACCTTGGGTATTTGAGTATTGGCGTGCTTGCCCTGAAGCTCATCGCGGTCCTCCGCAAGCGGCGTCAGGATCGACTCCTGCGAAAATCTCACCGCCAGATCGAGATACTCCTTGTTGCCCGTAATATCGTAAAGCTCCGCCATGACCTCGTTCATGCCGCCGTACTCACATTCAAGCATCTGCGCGAATTTCTCATCGCTCATCGGGTCGGTTACGGTCTTTGCCCAATCGGCGAAGGCGCATACAACTTCAAGAGCCTTTTCATTCCCCGCAAGCTTGTACGCGTCTATAAGACCCTGATATATTTTATGCAGCGAATACCACGGCACCCAATAGCCGTTTAGGTCAAACGCGCTCACCGTCAGGTCGCCGTTTAACACCTTCTCGAACCCTTCCCTTGAAAAGCCGCCGATAAAGCCGTGTCCGTCCAGATCCTGATACTCCTTAAGCTTATCCACCGCGTAGTCGAGCTTTTGCTTTATCTCCTCATCGCCCGTCGCCGCGTACATCGACGACGCCGCGCTCATCCAATGTCCGAGCGAGTGTCCCGATATGCCCTTGCCCTTATAGCCGCGATAGTTGTAAGCCTCCCAGCCGCCGTAATATTTTGACGTGTCGCTTATCGCCCCGACAGAATACGCCACGGGCGCAAGCAGCCTGTCAACATCGAGGGCTTTGATTATTATCTTTCCCGTTTCCTGCGAGTCCTTGAAAATGCCGTCGGCAAGCTTTACCTCGCTCACCTCAAACGATGAACCGTAAGGATTGCCGAAGCTCTTTTTCGCCGTCGCTCCGAGCGGATTCATGCTCTTGTCCCATATAAATGCCTTCACTGTAACATCCTCCGCTTCCGGTACGTCCGCCGCCGCAAAGTATATGCCGTCCTGCAGATCGTCCGTTTCATTTATTCCCACTCCCGCCAGAGTTCCGTTTTCATAAGCCGCAACACAGAATACCGCCTCTTTGACCGCGCTGTCGTTCGCGACTGTATACGCCGCCGTATAAACGCCGCTGTCCGCCATTATCTCCGCCGTTGCCGTAAGTCCGGCAGTCGTTGAAAGTGAGGTGACCTCAACCTCCGCGACAGCCTTTACCTCCGTGCCGATAATGCTTCCGCTTATCTCATACACGCCGTCCCTGCTTGTGTCAACATCGCCCCACGCGACCTTTACGTTTCTTTTCGAGCCGTCGGCAAGCTCCGCCTCAACATAGTCGGGCAGCTTCGCCTTGTCGTTCGCCTTCACGCTTATCTGCGTGCGCGCTACGGACACAATGCCGTTGTTCGGTTCGCCCGCAAGCGCCTCTATCTCCTCCGCGCCGAGGGCATAGTCGTATATCCTGAAATCGTCCACCGCCCCGCTGAAATACGGGTCGTCATACTGCGACTTCGCTATGTAGTTTTTATCCGTTGAGCCGAGGTCCTTCGGGGAAACCGTCATGCTGTCGTTCCTGCCGACTTCAACCCCGTCTGCGTACATCACAGCGCTTTTTCCGGACTTAGTGACGGCTATATGCGTCCATTCCCCCGCCGAAAATACGGGATCAGCCGTTATCTTCTGCTCGCTGCCGCTGCCGCCCGTCGTAATGGCGAACGTCGTCTGCGAGCCGTTTGTGACCGTCAAAAACATATACTTGCTTGTACCCGTTCCGAAATCGAACACTCTCGCCCAGGTGAGCGTTTCATCCGGCTTTACCCACGCGGAAATTGTAAAGTCCTCCGCGTCCGACACAATACCCGCCGGCAGCGTCAGGTAGGCGCTGTTTTCAAAATGCACCGCTTCCCCGATCATGCCCTCGGTATATGAAATGTCCCCGCTTGCTTCCGCGTCCGACAGGGTACCGTCAAAGGTATAGCGCACCTCCTCGTTTGCATATACCGCGCCCGTAAGCATGAACGCGAGTACAAGCGCCAGAGCCGCTGTTAGCTTCTTCATTTACAAGACTCCTCTCTTAATGCGTTTCCTCCCGCGGCACGCCTGCCGCGCCTGACATTCCCCGATAATCCGATTCCGTTTATTATATTATATTTATTATATACCGCGCGCGGCTATTTTTCAATAGGTATTTGATAAAAATATGAAAAATATTCCCGCCGCCGCGCGATTTAACCCGCGCTTAAAGCGTCACGAGTTGTAAAGCTCGATCATTTTTCTGTCCAGCTCCTCCTGCTCCGGATTGGGCATATAGAGGCTTGCGTAGAGGGGATTCTCGCGTTCGGGGGCGTTCTTCGGCGGCGAGGTGTAAAGGCGTTCCCAGTAAATGCCCTTCCAGCCCTTGTCGATGGATAAGCGTATCGCCCACTCTATCTGCTCCGGCGGGAAGCTTTCAAGAAGCTCCGTTATTTTTGAGAGGATAGCCTTCTTTCCGTGTTCAGGCACGGGAAAACCGCCTTGCCTTGAATAATCAAACCAATCAGACAACGCGTTTTTAATATTTTTGGGGAAGCTAACGCTAACGCCGTCCGAGGCGCAGGCGCTTTGACAAGCGCCGTTATCTTCTTTGCTTTCCTCTGCTGTACTATCCTTTGCTTTGCTTTTATTTGCTTTACTGTCCTTTACTTTACTATTCTTTACTTTACTTTCCTTTGGTGTTT
>CAZCZR010000089.1:0-5629 GCA_964503455.1 uncultured Lachnospiraceae bacterium
GCGACTGCCGTATTTTAACGCCGCGTATTGTGACGTTATCGGTGTTCCTGATACAAACCGCGCGACCGCGCTTAATTCTCTCGTCGGACATCTCCGCGTCAAATAAAGCTTTGCCGTTGGCGTTGATTTCGCCGCTGCCCTCGATCGCGATATTTTTGTGGGGTGCGCCGTCGGTGTTAATTAGGCTTGCGTAGCATAATTGGTCAAGTCCCTCATACGGATAGCCCATGACGGGAAAATCCTTTACATCACCGCTTGCGATAAGCTTTCCGTCAACTCGGAGAGTAATATCGCTTTTAAGAAATATCGCCCCTGTTATAAACTCGCCCTCCGGGACGTATACCGTGCCGCCCTTTTCGCACAGGTCAATAGCTCTTTGAATTGCTTTTGTGTTTACGGCTGCGCCGTCGGAAACCGCGCCGTAATCCTTTATATTGTAAATTGCCATGTTGTCATTCTCCCGATTTTTATTTTATAATATATCGTTCCAGTTTTTCGGAAATCCCATATCAGCTATGTCAACGTAGGGATAGCGCTCCAAAAGCTCGTGGAACCTTACCGCGAATACGTTCCATGAATGTCCCGCGCCGTTTAAGCGCTTTATCACGATAAGCAGCGCGAACAGCGACCGCGCCTTGACGCCTCGGTAACGCTTTTCAAGCCTCGGCGCCGAGGAAAACGTGTGATTGTATACACGGTTATAATGCGCCGAGAGATTTCTTAGCTCGACAAGACTTCTCATCCAGCTTTCGAGATAGGGCGTAGTTATTCCGAAGCTTTTCGCCACCTCCTGCTTGTCGCGATCTGCCATATTGGCATAAAAATTCGCAAGCATACCAAAGGTGAATATTTCAACCGCTTCCCACATATTCAGTTCCCCGCCGTCATCGCGGTGCCTTATTTTTATTCCCTTTTTACGGTTCAGCTGCATTTGAAACTCGCGCATAAAACCGGCGTGTGCAGTCGATGAACGGAAGCACTCGCGCTGAAGATATGCCTTTGCGCCGTGATTCACGGACATTGTATAGGATATCCTTGCGCGCAGAGCTATCTCCGTTTTCTCGATCATTTGCATCAGCTGGTGTCTTAAATCCATATCAAAGCAGTACAGCTGATATATGTCCTCAAAATGCGGCCTTTTCTCCCATAGCTCATCCGCGCTCATATGGCGGAAGTACTCGCTGAAGCGATAGTAGTTCACCGACGACAGAACCTTCAAGGCATAGTCGGGGTCATCAATGATAATTCCCTTGCTTTTAAGAAGCTCGCACTGCTGTTCGCGGGAAAGAACAGAGTTGTCGGGATAATTGTCTCCGCGTTTCATTACCATACAAAATCAAATTCCAGATCGCCTATACGGACGGTGTCGCCCTCTTTAATGCCCGCGTCCGCAAGCGCGTCTATAACGCCCCTGTTCATAAGCGCCCTCTGGAAAAACTGCAGTGATTCATAGTCCGAAAAGTTTACTCCGCCGCCGACGGCTTCTATCCATGATCCCGACACAACGTATACGCCGCCGTCCTTTGAGATCTCAAACCCCTTGGCTGTCGGGTCGAAGAAGTCAAGCTCATCTATGGACATTTCCGGCTCGTATACCTGTATGGGCGGCAGCTTGGAAAGCTCTTCAAAGGTGTACTTCATAAGCTCTTTAACGCCCTTATTCGTGGCGGCTGAAATTTCAAATACCTTTACTCCGCGCTTTTTCATTTCATCAAGGAACGCGTGATACGCTTCCTCGTCCTGAATTATATCGCATTTGTTCGCCGCGACGATCTGCGGGCGATCCTCAAGCGCGAGATCGTATTCGGAAAGCTCGCGGTTGATTATATCGTAGTCCTCTATCGGGTTTCTGCCCTCTATGGAAGATACGTCAACAACGTGCAAAAGCAGCCTTGTCCGCTCGATATGGCGCAGAAATTCATGCCCCAGACCGACTCCCTCGCTTGCGCCCTCGATTATTCCGGGAATGTCGGCAAGAACAAAGCTCATATGCTCGCCCAGATCCACAACTCCGAGATTGGGTTCAAGCGTGGTGAAGTGGTAGTTCGCGATTTTGGGGTCGGCTTTTGTGGTCACGGACAGTATCGTGGATTTGCCTACATTCGGAAAGCCTACAAGCCCCACGTCCGCCAAAAGCTTCAGCTCAAGCGACACTACCCTCTCATCGCCCTTCTGACCGTTTTTTGCGAAGTTCGGCGCCTGACGCACTGCTGTGGCAAAGTGCGAATTGCCCCAGCCGCCGTTGCCGCCGCGGGCAAGAACCGCCTCCGCGTCCGGCGCCGATATATCCGCCATGATGCGGTTGGACTCGTAATCGCGCACGATTGTGCCTACCGGCACCTTGATTATCAGATCGGCGCCGCTTTTTCCCTTGCAGCGCTTGGCAGCGCCGTTTTCGCCGTTTTCGGCGGTGTATTTTCTCTTGTATTTGAAATCCATAAGAGTGGTAAGCGCGGGGTCGGCTTTGAAGATTATGCTTCCGCCCTTGCCGCCGTCGCCTCCGTCGGGGCCGCCGGCAGCCACGTATTTCTCGCGGCGGAACGATATTGCGCCGTTGCCGCCGCTGCCCGCCTTTATCGTGATCTTTGCTTTATCCGTAAACATTTATACAGATCCTTTCATATAACAAGCGTTTATGCAGTTACAAATATTACAGATATTATACCACATATATCCCGTAAAATCAAGAAAATTTTCATTGTGCCGCAGCCGCCGAAAAAAATACGGTTATTTTTTAAAAAAACGCAACCGTCACGGCAAAAAACGGGTATATATTAGTGTACGTACAAAAACCTGCAAGGGAGGCGGTCACGCTTTGAAAGACGACATCAGACTTACGGCGGAGCTGAAAAAGAAAAAACGCGGCAGCCTTGAGCGTGTGATCGGGCTGTATACACCATACGTCAGTACGGTCGCTTATAATATTATCGGTTCGTCAATGACAAAGGAAGATGTTGAGGAGGTGGTCTCCGATGCGTTTTTCGCGCTGTGGCGCCACGCCTCCGAGCTGGAGGCTGAAAAGGGCGGCATACGCGCATATCTCGGCGCCGCGGCGAGAAATATCGCCAAAAACAAGCTTAGAAAAGCCGGAGTATGTGAGGAGCTTACAGAATTAAGCGCGGTATGTGACGGGGATATAGGCGCGGACGTTGAAAGACGCGAGTCACGTTCGGAGCTGATAGACCTTATCACGGCCCTCGGCGAACCGGACAGCGAGATATTCATGCGCTATTATTTTTATGAGGAGCGCACGGCGCATATAGCGGAAGCTCTTGGAATGAGCGTATCCGCCGTAAAGTCGAGGCTTATGCGCGGGCGCGGAAAATTAAAGGAAAAATTATCGGACAAGGAGGTACGGCAATGAACAGACGTGAAACGCTTGAAAAAGAGCTTAACATGGAATGTGAGGATTATAAGATAGATGCGCGGTCTGTCAGCGAAAGAGTCAACCGTGCCATAAACGCCGACCTCAAGGAAAGGAAGGCTTTTATGAGAAGAAAAGTGTTAAAAACATCACTCATCGCGGCTGCGGCGGCGGTTTTGAGCGTGACGACGGCTCTGGCGGCGACCTCTGTCGGGCGCGAGACCTTGGGCAATATCATATCGTATTTTTCAAGCGACAAGGCTGTCGAGATGACGAGCCTTGAGGAATTGTCAAGGTATAACGAAACGATAGGCGCTTCGGACACAAGGCACGGCTATACGCTGACGCTTGACAACGTGGCTTGCGATGACAATTATCTGCATATCTTCTATACGATAAAATCGGACAAAAAGCTGGTAGAGGATATGGAAACGCAGACCCCGACGGAGGATTCCATGTGGGTGGAAACGCTGCTTGACGGAAAGATGCTTATCGGCGGAAATCATACGCAGTTCGACAGCTATCCCGTGGACTGCTACACCGTGAAATATGCGGAGAAGCTGAATGTCGCCGCTATGGATATACCCGACAGCTTCAATATCGAGCTTTTCGGCATTAAAAAATCCTCCGATGACGAGATGGGCGCGGCGGTCGAAAATCTTTTCTCGCGGAATAAAAACACGGGCGGCGAATTTACGTTTACTGATGAGGACAGGGCGAATATCCCGTGCGTGTCCGCCGATATTGACAAGTCAGCTGTGCGTGTGAACACTGTCACAAAGGAGCTTGACTATGAGTTTGAATACAAGGATTCCGACGGCGGCAGCAGTACGGCGGTGATAAAAAAGATAGTGTTCTCGCCGTTTGCCGATCAGTTCGTGATCGAGGATGAAAACGGCGGCGGCGCGGCAATGACGGTAAGCAGCTGCGCTATGACGGATGACAAGGGAAATTACCTTGATATTTTGAACACCGGTCTGATCGGAGGGCGCGAAGGAGAAAAATGCGTCAATGCATTTGAGTTTTTAAAGGGCAGTCCGGATATGAAGTCGTTCACCCTGATACCCGTAACCCTCAAAGAAAGCAACGAACAGCCGAGGCTTATCACCCAAAAGGTCGGCGAAGCGCTTCCCATGGTGTTTGAGGAAAGCGAGTACGGCAAAGTCGTGATCACGGATATACGGATCTCGGACGGGGAGATTGACATTGACTATTACAAGGACGGCTTTGTGATGTACGACCCGTGCTTTGTTCTTTTGGACGAAAACGGCGATAACGCGGAACCCGGCGGCAAGCTCGGATGCACCCTGTACACAGACGTACATTACGACACAAACTCTTATACGGCGCGGTACGTATATGAAAAATACGACGGGAACGGACAGCGTATGAAAATAAATGACAGCGTTAAGAAAGAAGCGCTTGAAAACAGCTTCAAGAATATAGGCATCTATGTGTCGGCGGAAATCGCGCTTGAGTTTGACAAGGCAATAACCGTCAGCCTTGACTGATACCGCATTAAAAAAGGGCAGGATCCGAAAATAATCCTGCCCTGAATATTTATCTGCTCCGGCGCGGTTTGCCGCCGTGTTATTCCTGTTCCTTTAATGATTCCTCATATTCCTTCCAGTCGTTATAGTTTTTAGTTGCTTCTTCAAGGCTTTCTCGGAATGTCGGTGTCATTCCGGATGCTATTTGCATAGGATGCCAATTCAGATAATCACCCTCATCCCTGACCTTTCTCGGAATATCTATCAGTCTGCCAATCATGACCGCAACCTCTGCGCGCGTCGCATACTGCGTTGTGTCCTCTTTGTCGCCGTCTATCAGACCTAATTCCTCCGCCTTTAAAAGCCAGTAATCGGGATAAGATACATCGTTATCATCTTCCGTAGTAACGTAACCGAGCGTAGTTACCATCACCTTGACCGCTTCCTCATAAGTTATGGCATCCTCAGGATAGAACATCCCGTCTCCGCGTCCGTAAAAAACCTCATACATTGTTAAATGCGATATTGCATCAGCCGCCCAGTAATCCTTGGGCACATCAGTGTATATATTCTGCGCAGCGTAATCGTAATCACGGTTATCCCCGTAAATAACTATCATCCAAACGAGCCTTGCCAGCTCCGCGCGCGATATTGCCGCGTCCGGTCTGAAAGTACCGTCCTCATAGCCTTTGATTACATTATAATATGTCAGATCATACACCGCCTTGGAAAGCTCGCTGTCATCCTGCGGCACATCGCTGTAATCCGCAAACGC
>CAZCZR010000090.1:0-3695 GCA_964503455.1 uncultured Lachnospiraceae bacterium
AAAAAACTATAGGCATTTTAGCGAAAACACTTGACGAAAACCGAAATATGTTATAAAATATAATAAGATAGTATTATGGGAAGACTGACCGCTTTTGCGGCGAATACGGAGGAATACAATGGTTAAAAAAGTAAACCGGGACGAGCAGCCCCGCAGACGGGGAAAGCGTACCGTCATAAAGACAAGGAACAACAACACAACAAAATTTGTCGCCCTGTTCACGGTGATACTCGCGCTGATAGTCGGAGCCGCTGTTATAGTGCTTCGGGATGTGGACAGCGTTGACATCAGTCAAAACACAGAGGTCACGGTCATGGAGGGCAGCACCTGCTCCGATGTGGCGCAGCTTTTAAAGGAAAAGGGCGTTATAAAGTACCCCTTTGCGTTTAAAACAATAGCGAAGATAGGCGGTTATGATCTTAATATCGCGCCTGGACTCGCGGTCATTCAGGAAAACATGAGCTACCGTGACATACTCGATCTCCTTGTGATAAAGAACCGCGCCAATATAACGGTGGAGATAACCGCCGGTATGACGTCGGAGCAGATATGCGAGAAATTCGTTGAGAACGGTCTTATGACGGCGGATGAGTTTTTTGAGGCAACGGATCCCAAGCTGTACCCTCAGTTCCGGTTCCTTCAGGATATAACTGAAAGGGAGAACCGTCTTGAAGGCTATTTCTATCCCGCAAAGTACGAGATCCCCAACAGCATGAAGCCGCAGGATATTATAACCCTGATGCTTGAAACGTTCGACAGACAATTCGTGGATGAGTACTATGACAAGTGCGCCGAATTTTCCATGTCGGTGGATCAGGTTGTGACGCTTGCTTCGATAATAGAGCGCGAAACCTCCGACAAAGAGGCTAAGGCTGATCTTGCCACGGTATTTTACAACAGAAAGAACAGCGGCAAAAAGCTGCAGGCGGGATCGACGGTGCAGTATATTCTCGGCGTGCAAAAGCCCAGCCTGCTTGCGTCCGATACGCAGTCGCAGTCGCTTTATAACACGTTCGTTCACGAGGGATACCCTGTGGGGCCGATATGCTCCCCAAGCATTGACAGCATTATGGCTGTGCTGTATCCGAGAGTGAATTTTTATCAGTATCACGCCGAAACCAAGGACGGCGAGAACATATTCGCTTTCACGAAGGAAGAATTTATAGATAAAATGAGCGGAAAGGAAGCAAAGATCGCGTTTGACCTGAATCTTCTCGACTAAACGCGGGTAACGGGCATGATAGAGTATGACAAAGACGCTATAGTGCATCCGTATATAACGGATTATATCAGAAATGAGCTGGTAAAGGACGAGGGGATCCTTGCCGATATGAGGGAATATGCCGACAAAAACGCGGTCCCTATAGTGGAGCCGGAAACGGCGCGGTTCATATCGGTCATGGCAAAGCTCGTAAGGCCCAAGCGCGCGCTTGAGATAGGCTCGGCGATAGGATATTCGGCTATGCTTATATCGCGCGGACTTGCCGAGGACGGCACGGTCACGACCTTGGAGTATAATCCCGAAATGGCTGCTGCCGCAAGGGAAAATATACAAAGGGCGGGTCTTTCGGACAGGATAACTGTAGTTGAAGCCGACGCGAAGGATTATTTGTCTTATATAGAAGGCGACGGAGAATTTGACTATATATTCCTTGACGGACCGAAAGCGCATTATATTTATATGCTTGACGACTGCGCGAGGCTTTTGAGAAAAGGCGGCGTGCTTATAGCGGATAATGTGCTTTATAAAGGCATGACGGCGGAAAACAGCCTTGTTATAAGAAGAAAAATAACCATAGTGAAGCGGCTGAGAAAATTTATAGACGCTCTTACCGCAAGAAATGATATGGAAACATCGGTGCTTTCCATAGGCGACGGGGTGACGCTTTCGGTAAAGCTTGGGGAGGACAGTGAGTAATGACCAGCATATGCAAGCCGGAGCTGCTTGCTCCAGGGGGAAGCCTTGAGAAGCTCAAAACCGCGATAGATTACGGCGCGGACGCTGTGTATATAGGCGGCGAGGCGTTCAGCTTGAGAGCGGCGGCGGAGAATTTTTCCGCGGAGGATATGAAAGAGGGCGTCCGCTACGCTCACGAGCGCGGCAAAAAGGTATACCTCACGGCGAATATCCTGCCCCATAACGCGGATATACCTGAATTTGAGAGCTTTGTAAAGGAAATACGCCCGATGGGCTTTGACGCGGTGCTGATAGCGGATCTCGGTCTGTTTGACATGATGCGTGAGCTTGCGCCGGAGATTCCCGTTCATGTAAGCACACAGGCGAACAATGTGAATTACCGTTCCGCCAATATGTGGTATAAGCTCGGAGCGAAGCGCGTGGTTGTCGCGAGGGAGCTTTCTCTTGATGAAATAGCCGAAATAAGAAGGAATATCCCCGATGATATGGAGATAGAGGCGTTCGTCCACGGAGCGATGTGCATATCATATTCCGGCAGATGCCTGCTTTCCAATTATATGACAAGCCGTGACGCGAATCAGGGCGCCTGCTCGCATCCGTGCAGATGGAAGTACGCTCTTGTTGAGGAAAAGCGCCCCGGACAGTATATGGACGTTTACGAAAACGACAGAGGAAGCTTTATATTCAACTCAAAGGATCTGTGCATGATAGACCATATACCGGAGCTTGTAAAGTGCGGCGTTACAAGTCTGAAGATAGAGGGCAGAGTCAAAACGCCATACTATGTCGCCACGGTTGTCGGCGCGTACAGGCGGGAGATAGACAGGTATTTTGCCGATCCGGCAAATTACAGCTTTAACGCGGCGGAGTATGAGGAGCTTTGCAAGGTCAGCCACCGTCCCTATACGACGGGCTTTTACTTCGGCAAGCCGGATTCGGACACGCAGGTGTATACATCAAGCTCTTATATAAGAGATTACGATCTCGTGGCAATTGTGGAGGACTATGACAAAAATACAGGCATAGCCACGCTTGCTCAAAGAAACAGGTTTTTTAAAGGGGAAACGGTAGAGATCATCCGCCCGGGCAGACAGTTTTTTAAACAGACGATAGATTATATGAAAAACGGCGACGACGAGGATATTGACGTGGCGCCCCACGCGGAGATGACGGTCAAAATAAAGACCGCCGAGCCTGTGGAAACCGGAAATATGATACGCCGTGAAAAAAGACAGTGAGATAATTGTTTATTAAAATTTAATATTTGACCTATTGTAATTTGATAATAGGTGTGGTAAAATATAGATAGATTGATGTGAGGAACATTGAAAGAGATAACGAAAGGACTGATATGGATGAAAAAATGGCAAAAAGTACTGACGGGTATTGTATGCGTTGTTGCCGTTGCCGTAATAGGCGGCGCGGTTACATATGAAAAGGTCATAAAGCCTAAGTATGTGGAGCCGCTGGCGGAAAAGGCGGCGGACTATCTTAAGGACGAGGATGTGCAGAAGGAAGTTGAAGGCCTGGCGCAGCAGATGATCGAGGACGGAGTTCTTGACGAAGAAACGGTGGCAAGCTTACAGCAAAGCGAGATCCTGACGGGGGAACAATCCGCTGAAACAGAAAAAGAAAATCAGGACTCTGAAAACGCATCTCAGCCGGAGGAAAATACCGACGAGGAAAGCTCCTCCGAGCAGAAAGCCTCCGAGCCGGAAAAGACTCAAAGCGTTCAGCAGCAGAGTCAAAGCAGCTCGCAGCAGAGCCAAAGCTCATC
>CAZCZR010000090.1:3795-5379 GCA_964503455.1 uncultured Lachnospiraceae bacterium
AGCGGCACATCGGATAAAAGCTCCTCCTCCGGAGGGAGCGCTTACAGCAGAATAAAGGAAGTCGCCACCGCAGAGGAAGTTGCTCAGGGATCGGCTATACTGTCAAAGATAAACGCCAGCAAATTCTCATCGCTTATGAAAACTGACAAAGCGGCGGCGAAGGAATATCTTTACAGCTGCCTGTCGCCGGGAGAGATTCAGACGGCGCTGCGTCTTTATGCTAAATACAGCTATCTTCTGTAATTAGCGGGGAATATTTATGAGAAAAAATATACCTGTTGAGAGAAACAACATATACACCGTTGAAATAGAGAACGTGTCCTCGGACGGAAACGGTATCGGTCATATACACGGTTTTACGGTATTTGTGCCGGGAGCCGTTGGCGGGGATGTTGTGAGAGTACGAATAAAAAAAATAAAATCAGGCTACTGCTACGGTGAGACCGAATCGCTTACCGTGCAGTCGCCCGACAGAGAAGAGCCGCCGTGCGCCTGTTATTCAGAGTGCGGCGGCTGTAGTCTTATGCACATAAATTATGAAAAGCAGCTTGAGATAAAAAAAGGCGTCATCATAAACGCCCTGAAACGTATCGGCGGCTTTGAAAGTGTGCCGTATGAGGAGATGATCGGCTCAAAGAGATTCCGATACAGAAATAAAATGATATTTCGTTTCGGAGAGGGACCCGTATGCGGCTTTTATAAAGAGAAGAGCCATGAAGTCATCGGAGTTGAGAACTGTCTTACGGGCGATGAAATAAACAGCGGAATAATCAATGCCGCGCTTGAGCATATAAGGGAGAACGGTATATCGGTTTATGACGAGAAAACGCATACCGGACTGATGCGCGGTATTTTTACGCGCACATCACATTCGGACGGAAGCGTCATGGTTGTTATAACGGTGAACGGAACATCGGTGCCGGCGGCGGGAACGCTTGTAAAGAAGCTGCGCGCCGTATCGAAGCGGATAACAGGGGTATTGCTCAATGTCAATCAAAAGAAAACAAATATAGCTTTAGGCGAGAGAAATATACTGCTTTGGGGAAAGGACACTGTCTGCGACACGCTGCTTGGAGTAAGGTATGAGATTTCGCCGCACAGCTTTTTCCAGATAAATCCCGAGTCTGCGGAGAAGCTTTACGAGAGAGCGATAGAATACGCGCAGCTCACGCCGGATACAGAGGTGATAGATATATACTGCGGTATAGGGACCATATCGCTTTCGGCGGCGCGGACGGCGAAGAAAGTGACAGGCATAGAGATAGTGCCGCAGGCGATAGAGAACGCGAAAGCAAACGCGGCGGCTAACGGGATATACAATGCGGAATTTTTTGCGGCTGACGCGGCTTTGAAGGTGCCGGAGCTTATAGCATCGGGTGCGAGACCGCAGGTGGTCATACTCGACCCGCCGAGAAGGGGCTGCGATGAAGCTGTTCTCGAAGCGATCCTGCAAGCGTCGCCCGACAGGATAGTGTACGTGTCATGCAACCCGTCAACCCTCGCCCGCGACGCAAAATACCTAACCCAAGGCGGCTATGCGCCGGATAGAGTAACAGGAGTGGATATGTTCCCAAATACGAATCA
>CAZCZR010000091.1:0-5293 GCA_964503455.1 uncultured Lachnospiraceae bacterium
ACAGTAAGCCATGCATAGCTGTCGCCCGAAGCGTATACGCTGTCGGAAAATACTTGCCCGTCCACCGTTGCCGATATTTCATACAGTCCCGGCATTATATCCGAAAGAATGGCCTTTCCGCTTTCGTCTGTCATATACTCCGTGCCGTTGACCGTTACCGCATGGTTCGCAACGGGAGTGTCGTCCGCGTATTGAAGATATACCGTCAAATTCGCGAAAGCGCTCTCGCAGCTGTACGCCATCAAATTGTCTATATCTACTGTTCCGTATATACCGTTGCCCGATTCTCCGTATTTATACGCGCCGATATAAGACGGAAGCGTACCGTCCGAATCGCCTATCACCTCAACGGAAGCGGCGGCGCCTTCGGTCTCAAGATCCTGTATCACTCTGTAATACTTGCCGTTCCTGCTGATCAGGCTGTAGCTGTACCACTTGCCGTAGTCAAGTCCGCGCTCGCCGGGCTCTATAACATCAACGCAGTCGCTTATAAGCGAGGTGTCTGTCTGACTGATATTCTGATTGCTCAGGGCAATCTGCACCTTTCCGCCGTTTACCGGCTCCTCAAAGCGAAGCTTCATGCTCAGAACAAAATCGTTCTCCTCCTGCTTTACGCCTTCGACGCCGCCGAGATGAATATAAGCGTTTCTGCCGCTGTCGGCAAAGCGTCCCGCTGTGACAGCCGCGTATTTATTGCCGCTTTCCTCGGTCACAAAGCGTATGCCGGTATTCTCCTCGCCCGCCTGACCGTTTCTATTTCTGTTGCCGACATGGTAGAGTATGTTCCCGACTTTTTGGTTCTGCTCCGTAGTGCTGAATACCATGTCATTTATATTCGCGTACTCCTCGGTGTCAAAATCGGCATACGCATAGGATTCAAGTATATCCTTTGTAAGCTCAAACGGGTTTCCGTTTTCGAGCGCGTACCTGTGTGCTGCGGAACCCTCGGTGCATTTTATCAGAACCGATGCGTCTATCGCGCCGGCGGCGATGTCTTTAACCGAATCGGGAACGGTAAGCTCCGTTATGCCCGATCCCGCAAGCGCGCCGGACGCCACAGCCGTTACCGGCTTGCCGTTGTATACCTCGGGTATGGTCTCGGCTCCTCCGGCTCCGTTATAGCCTGTTACCTCGCCGTTTTCTATAACAAAGTCCGTAGTCACCTCTACCGTGAACGTCGCCTTTAAATTGCCGACGGTTACAGTGACCGTCTGAGTACCCACGAGATTTTTGTTGTAGCCGCTGACGGTGTACGAATTAGTTTCCTCCGTGCTGCCGTCCTCGTATTCCGCGATCACTTCCATACCGGTCGTATCAAGATTTTCGCCGTATTTATATGTAGTCTTTTCGGGAGGCGTAAGCGTTATCTTTTTAATCGCCCTTATAATATCCCCGTCCAGATAATATCCGATATGCGGAGGCTGGTTGTAAGCCGTCTGCTCCGCCGCGATACCCGAACGGTATACGCTGTCCGTCATAAGCGACTTCATCTTATAATCGGTTGATATAGTCGTTGTGTACACTCTTAAATAGTTTCCGTCCGAAGTCGGATATACGACTTCTTCTCTCCAGTCGCCGAACAGATCCGCCTGAAGTCCGGGATTTGCTTTTGTGCCGTTGAGCGAAACACAGCCGTCCGCGCTGAATATTCCCTGTACCGAGCCATTCTGATAATCCGATATGTTTACCCCGTCCAGGATCTCATCATACAGATCGCCGTCCCAGAAAATACGGAAGTTGGAGCCCGGCCCCGCGTTTGTGGAGGTGAAGTCCGTGCCGCCGTTTGACTGCATATTCGCCGAGCCGGATATCTGGTAATATCCGCCGGAGCCGATGTTCGCCATAACGCCTCTGCCGGTATCCTTTGAATTGCCGCTATGCAGAAGCTCTTCGCCGGTCGCCGCGTCATACACAGTCATGCCGTAATCGGCGGTCTGCCCCTTTGAAGCGGTGGTGCTGCTGTCGCCTATTGTGTAGCCGCCCGACTCATGCACCGAGAAATACTCATATCCCGAATGTGTGGGATCGTAATCGCCTATATGCAGTGCATCTCCGTGACCTCTTCCGGAACACCACAGCACCGACAGATCGTCATCCCAGCAGATAGCGCCGGTCAGAACCTCGTCCTTGCCGTCATTGTCCACGTCCGCAACAGTGATGTTGTGGTTGCCCTGTCCCGAAAACTGCGCGCCGGCATTGGCGTTGAATGACGCCTGAAGCTTCAGTCTGCCGTTTTCAACCGTATATGCCGCTACAGTTGTTTTGTCATAATAACCTCTTAAAGTTATCGCCGCCGGATGCACTCCGTCAAGATACGCCACAGTGCCGAGGAAACGGTCTATACGGTTCCATTTATCTACCTTGCCGCTGCTGTCGTACCCCCATATGCCGCAGTCTCTGTCATAAGGATAGTATATTGTATCGGCAGCCGTTCCGTCCGACTCGAATAACGTATAATATTCCGCGCCGTCCGGCACGCGTCCGCCGTCATCCACATAGCTTGTCTGATTCACTTCGTCGCTGATACCGCTTATGGTCGAGTCAAGGCTCGCCTTCGAAACATAGTTTCCGGCGGAATCCTTTGAGCCGGGAGCCGTTTTGCAGGTCATCTCCGCCTTGCCGTCGCCGTCAAAATCGTATACGAGGAACTGCGTGTAGTGTGCGCCCGCGCGGATATTTCTGCCCAGATCGACTCTCCACAAAAGCGTGCCGTCCTGCTTATACGCATCGATAATAACATTTCCCGTAATGCCGCTGTTTGAATTGTCCTGACCGTTTGCGTCCCACTTCAGCACCAGCTCAAGCTCGCCGTCACCGTCTATATCTCCGGTCGATACATCGTTCGGAGCATAGCTTACGGTGCTTCCGTCCTCAACGGTCTGATTCGCCGGTTTTTGAAGGGGTATATCAAAATACTGATTCGCCTGCGTCGCTGCTTCTCCCGAAACGCCCCCGCCGACAGGCTCTACCTTATATATGTCGCCCGTTTTTCCCGACGTGTCGGTATAGTTTGTATTGTTAAGATTCTCTTTTATAAGAGAACCGTTTTTGTAAACGTTGAACTTTACTCCGTTATCGGCTGTACCGAAAACACTGTCCTCGCTTTCAAACAGTCTCCATGATAAAAATACTCCGTCACTCGTCTTTACCGCGACAAGACCTCTGTTTGTGCCGATATTATCCGCGTCGCGCGATATTCCGGAAGTAATCCACACATCATCCTCCGCATTTGCCGGCAATACTGCCGAGCCGAGCACCATTGCCGCTGACAGCACCGCGCTCAATACTTTTTTTGCTTTCATAAAATATTCCTTTGCCTTTCAGTCCGCATTGTGTTTTTAACCGCGTTCCGTCTGCGTACCGGGAACGGTCGGCGGAATTTATTTACGTATTTACTTTACGATGAACCTGTACTCCGTTGTAAAATCATATAAATCCCCCGGCCGGAGTATGGGCGCGGGATAATGGCTGTGCGCCATGGCATTGGGGAAATACTGCGTTTCAAGACAGAAGGCGTTATGCTTTTTGTATACCGTTTTGTCCTTGCAGACTCTTCCCTCCTCCGCTCCGTTCATGGTATAAAGCTGAACCGCAGGCTTGTCTGTGTACATTTCCATGGTGATACCGTTTGACGGACACGAAGCCTTCGCGCCGAGACGGTAGCCCCTGCCGCGTATGGGGAAATTATGGTCGATACCGCCGAACATTTCCGTCTGAGGATGCTTGGCTTTTATCCCCTCGCCGAGAGGCTTTTCCGCCGTAAAATCAAACGGCGTCCCCTTTACGGAAAGCACCTCGCCCGTCGGCATACACTCGGTGTCGTTCGGAGTGTAGAAATCGCAGTTGAGCATCAGTGTCTGAGCGTACACCTCGCCCGAAGCGTGTCCCGCCAGATTGAAATAGCTGTGATTCGTCAGGTTGCATACCGTGGCCTTGTCCGTCACAGCCTTGTAATTTATCATAAGCGCGTTATTTTCGGTCACCGAATATGTAATTATGACCCTCATGTTTCCGGGAAAGCCTTCTTCCCCGTCCGCCGCGTTAAGCTTCAGCGCCACGGCGTTCAGCTCCTCGTTTATCTCGCACTCAAAAACTCTTTTGTCAAAACCGATTTTTCCGCCGTGCAGACTGTTTGCACCCTCGTTGACGCCGACAGAGTACACGGCGCCGTCTATCTCAAATTTTCCTCCCGCGATACGGTTGGCGTGTCTGCCTATAGCGGCTCCGTAGTAGCCGTAATTGTCAAGATATTCCGAAAGCGTGTCCCTGCCCAAAACGACATCTGTCTTATTGCCGTTTTTGTCCGTCACATACAGATTTTTCACAATGCCGCCATAGGTCAGGATATTCGCCGAAACCCCATTGCCGTTATCAATAGTACAGCAAAAAACTTCCTCTCCCGACGGAAGCGTCCCGAAAGATGACTTTGTTACCGACATACTTTACCTCCTTAAAGTTTATTATATAGATATACATTAATATTATATCACACATTTCCAAAGTATTCTATATAAAAATTCGTAAATTTTATACAAAATTCCGAATAAAACCCCATGACCCCGCCTGCTGCCGCGCACAAAAAAAGAACCGCCCGGACTAATCTCCCGCGGTTCCGTTTTATATATCGAAAAATACGTAATTGTACTCAATATCATCTTGATGCCGGTTCTGTGTTGTCGTCTTGAGCAAGTTCCTCTGCGTATTTTGCGAGGATGGCGCCTTCAAGCGCGTCTCTCATCTGACTGTTGATCGGATGGGCTATGTCTTTGTATTCAAACTCCGATGTCTTTCTGCTTGGCATAGCCGTAAACAGTTTGTCTTGACCCTCAATTATTTTTATGTCATGTACTACAAAGGCGTTATCAAAGGTTACAGATACAACCGCTTTCATTTTACTGTCAGTTGACACCCTCTTTATTCTGATGTCAGTAATCTCCAAAAAAATTCACTCCTTTCATAGAAGATTTTTTTGCAGTCTGCCCTTGGATGTACCTATCCTATAATACTATAATACCACACTTAAACACTCTTTGTCAAGCATATGTTGTTTTTTATTGTTTTATTATTTTATTTTTTGTAAAATTGTTGTGGTATAGCACACAGGCAACAGTAAAAAAAATGAGAACTGTTCCGCTCTTGGCAATTTACAGTGCTTCAGCCGATCATTAAAGCTCTTTGCGTTTGTTTCTTTTTTTGATGACTCGGAAATTCGTTTTGTTATTTTAACACCTCACTTAAGCATATCAAAATCATAGTAAAAGTCATAATCCTCGCGGCGGCAGTAGCGCGCGGT
>CAZCZR010000092.1:0-5179 GCA_964503455.1 uncultured Lachnospiraceae bacterium
TCCATAATGCTCTACAATTTCATCAATGCTCTTGAAATACTGATTGGGCAGCGGATTTTTCAGCCGTTCCCGCCATCGGTCAAGCTCCTCGCTCTCCTTCCGGCCGAGCAGAAAATAAGGATAGGGCAGCATGATCGCCGCTCTATCCTTGTAAAACCATATATAGCTTTTTATCTTTTATTTCGGCGGTGCCTATAATTCATAGATTGTCACATTGCCGTTTTCAATGCTTTTTGGAACGTCGATGATCCTCTGATTTGCGGAGCCTCGAAATGCCAGTGTTATATCCTTTTGCGAAAGCACGAACTCGCCATCGACAAGCACGTCAATGTATGACAGCATCTCGTCTGTAACTTCGCATCTTGCGCGGCTTTCGGAAAGGAGATCCTTGTCGAAAAGATACCCCGTATAGCACCATACGTTCTTTTTTGGATATGTTTTCTTTACGCGGCGCAAAAGCTTTATCAGCGCCCTCTGGTTTTCAGGTTCAAACGGCTCGCCGCCCAAAAGCGACAGTCCCGCTATATATACGGGAGCAAGATATGATATTATATCATCCTCTGTCTTTTCTGTATACGGCTTGCCATATGCAAAATCCCACGTTTCCGGATTAAAACATTCCTTGCAGCGATGGGTACATCCCGACACAAACAGCGATACTCTTACTCCCTTACCGTTTGCAATATCCGTCTTTTTGATTTCTCCGTAATTCATAAACGTTACCCGATATTATAAGTGCAGTACGCGCTCTTTTATTTCCTGTGTTCTGCCCTGATTCCAGAATTGTGTGCCTATATATCCGCAGGTGCGTCTTGCAACGTTCATCTTTGTCTGATCGCGGTTGCCGCAGTTGGGGCATTCCCATACGAGCTTGCCGTGTTCATCGTTGACGATCTTAATCTCCCCGTCATAGCCGCACTCCTGACAGTAATCGCTCTTGGTGTTAAGCTCCGCGTACATGATATTGTCGTAGATATACTGAATAACAGCGATTACAGCGTCTATGTTGTTTTGCATATTCGGCACTTCAACATAGCTTATGGCTCCGCCGGGAGATAAACGCTGGAACTGCGCTTCAAAGGAGAGCTTCTTGAACGCATCGATAGGCTCGGTTACGTGAACGTGGTAGCTGTTTGTGATGTAATTCTTGTCCGTAACGCCCTCTATCACGCCGAAACGCTTTTGCAGACACTTTGCAAACTTATATGTGGTTGACTCAAGCGGCGTTCCGTAAAGGCTGAAATCTATATTTGTCTGCGCTCTCCACTTGGCGCAAGCAGCGTTCAGGTGTTCCATAACCTCTAATGCAAACGGCGTTGCATCGGGATCGGTATGCGGCTTGCCCGTCATATATCTGGTACATTCGCACAAGCCGGCATATCCTAAAGATATGGTCGAATATCCGTTGTAAAGCAGCTTGTCGATAGGCTCGCCCTTTTTAAGACGCGCTAAAGCGCCATACTGCCACAGAATAGGCGCAACATCGGATGGCGTGCCCTTGAGTCTTTCATGTCTGCACATCAGAGCGCGGTAGCAAAGATCTAAGCGTTCATCCATAATCTGCCAGAACTTTTCCTTATCGCCGCCTGACGAGCACGCCACGTCCACAAGATTTATGGTCACAACACCCTGATTGAAGCGGCCGTAAAACTTCGGCTTACCCTGTTCATCGTGATAAACTGTCAAAAACGATCTGCAGCCCATGCAGGGATAGCAGTAGCCCTGCTTAAGCTCTTTCATGACTTTTTCGGATATGTAGTCCGGTACAAGGCGTTTTGCGGTACACTTAGCGGCAAGCTTTGTAAGCTCCCAATACTTGGTTCCCTCGCGTATATTATCCTCCTCAAGCACATATATAAGCTTGGGGAATGCCGGTGTTATATACACGCCCTTTTCGTTCTTTACGCCGAGTATTCTCTGACGGAGCATTTCTTCAATGACAAGCGCCAGATCGTCACGCGTTCTTCCTTCCGGCACCTCGTTAAGATACATAAACACCGTCACAAACGGCGCCTGACCGTTGGTAGTCATAAGCGTTATTACCTGATACTGTATCATCTGCACGCCGCGCTTGATCTCTTCGCACACGCGCATCTCTGCCACTTCAGCTATGCTCTTTTCATCAAGGGGAATACCTGCCGCCTCATATTCTTCCCTTACAAGGCGGATCATCTTTTTACGGCTCACATCAACAAACGGCGCCAAATGCGACAGCGTGATGCTCTGTCCGCCGTACTGCGAGCTTGCTATCTGCGCAATTGCCTGTGTCGCTATATTGCAGGCGGTAGAAAAGCTTTTCGGCGTTTCTATCATGGTTTCGCTGATAACCGTGCCGTTTTGCATCATATCCTCAAGGTTCACCAGGCAGCAGTTGTGCATATGCTGAGCAAAATAATCAGCGTCATGGAAGTGTATGATACCTTCGTCGTGCGCCTTTACCACATCCTCCGGCAAAAGGAAACGCTTGGTTATATCCTTGCTGACCTCGCCCGCCATGTAATCGCGCTGAACGCTGTTTACCACCGGATTCTTGTTGGAGTTTTCCTGCTTTACCTCTTCATTCTCACATTCGATAAGGCTTAGGATCTGCTCGTCTGTGGAGTTGGACTTTCTTACCATGGCGCGCTTATAGCGGTAGGTGATGTACTTTCTCGCAACTTCAAACTTTTTCTTATCCATTATTTGATTTTCGACAAGATCCTGTATTTCCTCGACATTGAGTATCCTATTAAGCGAGGAGCAGACATTCCTGATATAGTCCGCTATGCTTTGGATCTCTTCTTCCGAAAGACGGTCCATCTCGTTTACTTCATTGTTTGCCTTGACTATTGCAGCGACTATTTTTCCACCATCGAAAGTCGACTCCGCGCCGCTTCTTTTAATAATTTTCATTGTTTCTCTCTCCCTATAAAGTCCTTTCGGTAATAACGGAATTTGCTTGTGTATTTGTTATATATTGTACTTCCTGCAGTATATTTCGGTTCGCACCACAAGATATTGTGTCTGCGACTATTATAGCACACAATATATCCGTTGTCAATACAATTTTTAGAAATAAGGGAAAATTATTTTTCGAGGTAATTTTGCAAAGTAAGTGCAGCGGTAAAAAGCGGAATTTAGGACTGGATTTTATGGGGTTTAAATTTTAAAACACGATTGACATACATTCGTTTTTATGGTAAAATGTTGATACACGGTATATAGATGTCCGGCAAGGTATGAAAGAAGGTAAACAAAGTGAAAAGAATCATAACAGTATTGCTGCTGGCACTGGCCGTTTTCGGCACTACGGCTTACGCCGGGGTGGATATATCGGCTGAATGTGCGATCGTTATCGACGCGGCTACCGGAAGGGTAATTCTTGACAGAAATCCTGATGAAAAGCGCCCTATGGCAAGCACCACAAAAATAATGACCGCTGTTGTCGCTTTGGAAAACTCCAAGCCGACAGACGTTGTTACCATGACCGCGTCAGCTATCGGCGAAGAAGGCTCATCGGTATATCTTGAGGAGGGCGACACCATTGCGATGGGCGATATGCTTTACGGCGTTATGCTTAATTCCGGCAATGACGGCGCGGCGGCGGTTGCCGAAGAGGTTGCCGGTTCTGTCGAAAGCTTTGTGGCTTTAATGAACGAAAAGGCGCAGGAGCTGGGTCTTGAAAACACGCATTTTCAAAATCCAAACGGTCTTGACGCCGAGGATCATTACACGACTGCAAGGGATCTTGCAAATCTTACGCGCTACGCCATGAAAAACCCCGACTTTGCGGAGATAGTAAAAACTTCTTCAAAAAAAGCGTATCTTATAAACAAACCCGAAGAGGAGCATTGGTTTGTAAACCATAATAAGCTTTTGAATATGTACGACGGCTGCAAGGGCGTAAAAACCGGATATACAAAGCAGTGCGGACGCTGTCTTGTGTCGGCTGCCGAGCGTTTCGGCATGACGTTTATCGCCGTGACGCTGAACGATAACGATGACTGGAACGATCATATGAAGATGCTTGATTACGCGTTCAATAATTATGTAGCGCGTACTGTGGTGGCTGACGGGCAGATTATTTCCAACGCGAACGTAAACGGAGTTGACTGCGAGCTTATTGCGGCTGACAGTATCGTTGTGCCGGTGCCTCTGGGGGATGAAAATATTGATACCGTGACCGAGCTTCACTGCCCCAAGCGTCTGCGGGCGCCTATAGAGGAGTACGAGAAGCTGGGATATGTGTCTGTATACTACAACGGCGAGGAGATCGGCAGGTCGGACGTTATTGCGGGATGCAGTGTCGGCGGGGATTTTTCCGAGAACGCTTCGAAGCGGCAGACATCGTTTTATACATGGTTCAAGCGCATCAACAGCAGATTTTTTAAACTTTAGGGAGAATAATATAAATGGGAGAAACAGTACGTCTTCAGAAATACATTGCCATGTGCGGCAAAGCGTCAAGGCGCGCGGCTGAGGAAATGATCTCTGCCGGACGCGTCAAGGTGGACGGGAAGAAGATCACCGAGCAGGGCACAAAGGTCGAAATCGGCTGCAACAAGGTCGAGCTGGACGGCGAGGTCATAAAGGTGATCGGGAAAAAATACTATATAATGCTCAATAAGCCGGCAGGCTACGTTACGACTGTAAGCGATCAGTTTGAGCGTCCGACTGTTATAGATCTGATAGGCAACGAGATAAGCGCGAGAATATTTCCCGTGGGGCGGCTTGACTACGAAACGGAGGGACTGCTCATACTTACCAATGACGGCGACTTCACATATCGCATGACGCATCCTAAGTTTCACGTTGAAAAGACATATATCGCGCACATAAGCGGAGGCATTACCGTAAAAGCGCTCAACGCTTTAAGGTGCGGCGTTAATGTGGATGGCAGAAGGACATCGCCCGCGCAGGCGGAAATACTTTCGTCGGAGCCGTCCGGCACTACGGTCAGGATAACTATACATGAGGGCAGGAACCGTCAGGTAAGAAAGATGTTTGAAGCGGTCGGCACTCATGTGGATCATCTGCAGCGCGTGAAAATAGGCAGCGTAGAGCTTGGCAACCTTCCTCTCGGAAGATGGCGCCACCTTACATCGCACGAGATAAACTATCTCAAAAATTTATAAAGGCGTTAAAACACGATATGTTCTTGCGGATTTTAATGCAAATTCGGGAAACGAGGTTGGGGAAA
>CAZCZR010000093.1:0-5126 GCA_964503455.1 uncultured Lachnospiraceae bacterium
AAAGTTGAAGCCCTTTTCCGTTCCGCTACGCTCCACTTCAAAGGGCTTCAACTTTTTTATTCCATATCTTCCAGGAATTCTTCCCTTTTTGGGTCATATCTATTGACAACGCAGAACAATTTCAAAATTTTTGTGCTTTTTGCATTGACAAAAGCGCTTTATTGTGATAAAATTGATTTATATTTAAAAATATCAATGATACAAGGGTGTTTCATTTTTGTGGAACGCCCTTATTTTTATAACGGGAGATGATGAAAATGAAAGAGCTTTACTCGCACATCGGAAATATAAATGCGCTGCTCGAACGCTACGGTGTGAGGTTCGGCATTTACAAAAACGGCGTGTTTAAGGAACAGCTGTTTCCGTTCGACCCTATTCCGAGGGTTATCGGTAAGGATGAATTTGACTGTCTTGAAAAGGGACTTATTCAGCGCGTAACAGCTCTTAATATGTTCCTTGAGGACGTATACGGCGACAAGAAAATCATAAAGGACAAGGTCATACCTCCGGAATTTATTTATTCCTCGTCGGGATATATGGCGGAATGTGAGGGCGTAAAAAGTCCGAAAGGGATCGCCAGTCATATTTCGGGGATCGACCTTGTACAGTCCAAGGACGGAAAATGGTACATACTTGAGGATAATCTGCGCATACCCTCCGGTGCGTCTTACCCGCTGATAGCGCGCCAGCTGTGCAGATTGGCGTCGCCTTCGACCTTCAGAGATAATCCGGTAGCCGACAATCGCGATTACGTGCAAATATTAAAGGACACTATGGATTATGTAAATACCGGAGGTCTTAACGTGATACTCACTCCGGGCAGGTACAACGCGGCATTTTTTGAACATTCATATCTTGCGGAAAGAACCGGCTCCGTATTAGTTTCAAGCAATGAGCTTAGCGTGGAAAACGATATTGTATATCTCAACTCCACTCTCGGAAAACAGCGTGTCGGCGCGGTTTACCGCCGGATCTCGGACGAGTATCTCGATCCGCTCGCGTTTTGCGAGGAGTCGCTTATAGGCGTGCCGGGGCTTTACAATGCTTACCGAAAAGGCAATGTCGCAATTTTGAACGCTCCCGGAAACGGCGTGGCGGACGATAAGGGCATTTACTATTTTGTTCCCAAAATGGTAAAATACTATCTGGGCGAGGACTGCTTAACGAACAACGCTCCGACATATCTGCCGTATTATAAGGAGGATATGGACTATGTGCTTGCAAACTTCGACAATCTTGTAATAAAGGATGTGGCGGAGGCGGGCGGCTACGGGGTGCTGTTCGGAAGCTCGCTCACCAAGGAAAAGAAAAAAGAGTTTATTGATACGATCAAAGCGGAGCCGCGGCGCTTTATCGCGCAGGAGGTTATTGACTTTATTGACCTCGATATACTGGACACAGACGGAAAAACTCCTGTGCCGCGAAAAGCGGATCTGAGAGCGTTTGTGCTGAGCGGAAAAGATGTAAAGGTATGGAAGAGCGGATTGACAAGATTTTCGAGAAACCCCGATTCATTCATTGTCAATTCGTCGCAGGGAGGAGGCTTCAAGGACACATGGGTACTGTCACGGTAGCAAGACTTGATAATTTATATTGGCTGGGACGCTATATAGAGCGCGTATATCAGCTTATACATATGTATATGGACGGCTATGACCGCATGATCGATGAGGACACGGGCTATTACATAAAAATATGCGCTGCACTGGGTATTCCGAACGAGTACGGTTCACCGGAGGATTTTGTAAACCGCTTCGCGTTTGACGAGAACAACAGATATTCCATAATATCAAACGCCTATAAAGCGTATGACAACGCGATGCTGATACGGGATGAAATCTCCACAAAAACGCTTGCATATATTCATCTGGCGATAGCGGAGCTTGAAAAAGCAAAACACAGCACATCGCCGCTGATCAACCTGCAAAATGTGCTGGACAATATTCTTGCCTTCTGGGGCTGTCTTGACGATGAGGTGGATGAGGAAGCTACGCGCAATGCCGTAAAAGTCGGCAAAAGGATCGAGCGGCTGGATCTATATCTGCGCATGAAAAAGCCGCGCGAGCAGCTGCGCAGGGAAATTGACAGGCTGGCGCACAGAATAGATACTACTGATTTGAAATACAATAAAGCGGCGCTTATGCACGCCGCCGCGCTGATTGAGGACGAGCCGATCGATTACGACGCAGCCCTTGCGATGGCTCTTATGGTGTTCTGATGCTGCTCAGATATTCATATGATATGCGCATTGATTTTTCGCAGCCTGTCAACCGCCATTATTACAGCCTGAAATGTATTCCCTTTGACACGGCGCGTCAAAAATCGCATGAACAAGAGCTTCGCATAACACCGCGCAGCAATGAGCTTTCATATACGGATTTTTTCGGCAGCCGTGTGGTGTACGGCTGCATTGCCGAGCCGCATACATACTTTGAAGCGGCGCTTAACGGAACTATTGAAACAGGACTTGCCGTGTATGAGGAGTACGGGCAGGATACGGATATATATGCGGTCCACTCGCCATACACCAAGCCCGGCGCGCAGATAAACGCCTTTTATAACAAAATCATTTCGGCGGCGCCCGAACATCAATATGAACGCGTGCTTTATTTTATGAGATGCGTGTATCATTACATATGCTATATTCCGGGTGTGACGGATATAAAGACTACAGCTGAAAGAGCGGTATTAAAGCGCTGCGGCGTATGTCAGGATTTTGCGCACATAATGATCTCGCTGCTGCGAATGGACGGCATACCGGCGCGTTACGTTGTCGGCATAATGGCGGGCGAGGGCGAGAGCCACGCGTGGACGGAAGCTAATCTGAACGGGTATTGGTACGGCTTTGACCCGACAAACAATCTGCTGGTTGACGATCATTATATAAAAATATCTCACGGCCGTGATTACAGTGACTGTGTTGTATCAAAAGGCGTATTTTTCGGCAGCGCACAGCAGGAGCAGAAAATCAAAGTGCTTGTTGAGGAGGTTAATTAATATGTTGGAAACAGTGGTGTCGGTAGGACTGCCCATTGATGAAAAGCTGGAAATAAAAAAGAACAGAATTGTACCTCTCGCGCCCGTTACCGGCGGAGAAAAAAGAATAAGCATTGTCACGGGAACGCACGGCGATGAGCTTGAGGGGCAATTTATATGCTATGAGCTTGTAAGAAGAATAAAGGAAAATATTATTCATTTGAAAGGGATCGCCGATATATATCCGGCGCTTAATCCGCTTGGTATAAATTCCATAACGCGCGGCATACCGGCATTTGATCTTGACATGAACAGGATATTTCCCGGCGCGGAGGACGGCTCTATGGCAGAGCATATCGCTTCGAAGATAATCGCTGACATAAAAGGCTCCGATGTCTGCGTTGATATTCATTCCTCAAATATTTTTCTTACCGAGGTCCCGCAGATAAGGATCTCCGAGGAAACGGCCTCCGCTCTGGTTCCGCTTGCAAAAGCAATGAATGTGGATCTTATCTGGGTACACGGTTCGGCAACGGTGCTTCACTCAACTCTTGCACATTCGCTTAACTCCGCCGGCACGCCGACGCTTGTCGTGGAAGCAGGTGTTGGAATGAGGATTACCCGCGAATACGGAAACAGAATTACAGACGGAATATTCGCGCTTATGAAAAAGCTCGGCATATGGGACGGCGAAACGGTCGAACCGTCCGAACCGATAATCTCGGACACTCCGGAGAATGTAAGCTTTCTCAACGCTTCGGTGTCGGGAATATTTTTACCGGAGGTGAAGCACTGCGCAAAAGTTTCGCGCGGTGATGTGATAGGCAGAATAGCGGATCCGCTGCGAGGGGAAATTCTCGATACGGTGTATTCTCCCTGTGACGGCATGGTATTTACGATACGGGAGTATCCGGTTGTGGACGAAGGCTCTCTTATAGCAAGGATTCTCGGAGGTGTGCGCGATTATGATTAAGGAAACATTATATGAGTTCAAGGCTTTGTATCGTGATAATATGCGCATCAGCTGCCGCCGTTTCGGAAACGGCGAGAAATCGGCGGCAATCGTCGGCGGCATACGCGGGAACGAAATACAGCAGATATTCTCCTGCGCAATGCTTGTTAAAAGCTTGACCGAGCTTGAAAAGCAGGGCAAGCTTGCGCCGGGCAAGTCAATCGCTGTGATCCCCGTGATAAATCCGTACTCGGTCAATATCGAAAAGCGCTTCTGGCCTACGGACAATACCGATATAAACCGGATGTTCCCCGGCTATGATCTGGGAGAAACGACACAGCGCATCGCGGCGGGCTTGTTTGATAAGATCTCGCAGTATGAGTATGGAATACAGTTTGCCAGCAACTACATTCCCGGCAAATTCGTTCCTCATGTGCGCATCATGGATACAGGCATAAATTATACAGAGGAAGCAAAGGATTTCGGTCTGCCGTATACGGTGATAAGAAAGCCTCATCCGTATGACACCACAACTCTGAACTACAACTGGCAGATATGGGAAACAAAGGCTTTTTCCCTCTTTGCAAATCAGACGGACACCATTGATATCAAGGGCGCGGAGGAAGCTGTAGCGGCAGTGCTGAATTTTCTCAGCAGTAAAGGAATAATAGATTTCAACGCGCATAAGGGGTATATCTCATCGGTTATTGACGAATGTGATATGATCTCCGTAAAATCAAAGGCAGCGGGAATATTCCGCAGCTTTGCCGATACCGGCGAAACAGTGCGGCGCGGCGGCGTTATCGCGCATATACTGGATCCGTTTGACTGCTCTGTGAGGGCGGAGATCCTCGCTCCCGCTGACGGTATCATATTCTTCACACAGTCAAGAGCGCTGGCATATGCCAATGCGGTATTGTTTAAGATTATACCCATATTGTAATGCCGCCTCTGAAAATATACGCTGCGGCAATAAATACCTCACGGCGCCTTATCATTTTAACGCAAGGCGGTCACGCCCTGTTAAAGAAAGCGCGCAATGTTCACTCATTCAAAAACTGTATATAATTCCAAAAAAAATATTGATAAATCCGGCAAGGGATGATACAATATAAGTGTCGAAAAAAAAGGAAACAGAATAATTCAGTAAAAATCATTCAAAAAGACCGGAGGAAATAACATGAAAAAACTTTTTATA
>CAZCZR010000094.1:0-4980 GCA_964503455.1 uncultured Lachnospiraceae bacterium
GTATGCTCATTGGCGGTGATTTTCTCCGGTATGCCGGTGGTATCGGTGTCTTTCGTCACGGTTCCCGTATATCCGTAATTATCCTCATTGCCCACAAACCACACCTTAAAGGTCGGCGTAAATTTATCGCCGTTTTTTGCGTTCAGCACATTGATTCCCGCGGAAAGCGACTGTATGCCGGAAAGTACATTGTTGGAATTGCTAAGTTTTGTCGTTCCGACAATGCGCTGTTTAACAACTTTGGTGGAATACGGTTCGTCCGCCTCGCTACCCGAAGCGATGGTGTTTACGGTCGTTAGCGTTTCAAACTCGCCGTCCCCGTCCGTATCTTTATACAATTGAATGGTCGCGTCTTTTCCCGAGCCGCTCAGCTTGCCTTGATAGAGTACTTTCCCGTCCTTGTCGAAAAATTCCGAATACCAGTCCGATCCGTCCGCCAGAAGCCACTGCATTTCCGATAAGTTAAAGCCCGCTTCCGTAACGTCCTTATCCAGTGTCATTTCAAATCCGATCTGCGCCTCCGTCGCGGTAGCGGTGGAGCTTCGCGCCGACATATTCATAGCAAGGTCGTATTTAATCGTGTCAAATGTACGCACAACATTGTTTTTATCCGAAGTATCGCAGCCGTTAGAATCCTTGCCGTCAGCCGTCCTCCTGCTTTTCGCTTCATCCTCCGTGTTAAACGCGGCTGTGCCGTCCGTAATCGCCGAAATGTTTAAGCTTGATACAAAGCCGGTAAACACGTTTTTGCTGACCAGCGCGTAGGGACCGTTTTCTGTCGCGTTAAACGAGACGGATTTATAACCCGTTTCATTTTTTAAAAGCTCCGTAATATATTGCTCCGGGTTTCCCGAAAACGAGTAAGAGCCGTCCGTGTTTTCATTTAACACAGAGAGCGACAGCACCAGCAGCTTTCTATTCAGCTCACCTGCCAGAACAGAATCACCCTGATATTCTATTTGGACGGTCAGACTGCTATCGTTAATATCATTCCGTTTCAACAATTCAACGCGTTTGTTGTCAGCGTCTGTCCAGTATATATCAAAGTAGTCAATGGCTTTGTTGCCTTCGGAATCCGTATTGACCTGCCCGGCATAGGCCTCTACGGCAGCTTTCTTCTGACTGTCCTCCGTGATTTTTTCTATGTTCAGGGTATAAGCACCGCTTTTTTCAACTCCCGGCAATGTGACAGTTACAGCGCCGTCGGATGTAGTCGCCGAAACAACGTCCTCATCCGAATACGCCTCAGGAATTCCGCCGCTTACCACCGTGGACAGCACGCCATAGCCGAGAATTCTTTTGTCCGTCAGTCCGTACTCATTATCCTTTACCTCATCTTCACTGTCGCCCTCGATGGCCTTAATGCCAACGATGGTATCCTGTGGATCCTCTCCGCTGTCTTCGGCGCCGCCGCTCTCCGTCATCATGGCGGACACAACGCCGACGCGGTCGGCCGTCCCGTCCCCGTCCGTATCAAAGAACACCAAGTCGCCCGGATACGGAAGGTACTCCGCCGCCCCCCTGAAAAGCTCTATCTCCGGGGCGGAAAGCGCCTTGACCCATTCCTCACAGTCGGCGCACTGCGGAAATACATCCTCCGGAACTTGGGCATAGCTTAGTGAGAAAGCGGCAAATATAGCGTTCCAGTCATCGTAAGGACTGCCGTACCACGCTCCGTACCGGGTGTAGCCTCCGGTGATAAATTCCTCCCCGTCTTCGCCTGCGGCTGTGGCGTAATTGTCCTCGCTTTCCTTATATCCAAGCTGCGTCCTCGCGATCGCGAGGAGATCGTCCGCGTAATCACCGGTCAGCTCCACATCGGCAAAGGTCTTTTCCCAGTCATCCGCCGTCTCCGTATCAGCGTCCGGGTTGGAGTAGCAGGCGAGAGTGTGGATGTGTTCCTCCATTCCGCATGTATATATAATCTCATAGCAGCTCTCATCATGTACATGAGCCGGCGCTTGATCCTCCGCTTCTTCCTCAGGGTCCTTTATATTTATTTCTTCTTCCGTATTTTCGTCTGTATTATCTTTTGTATTACTTTCTGTATTATTGTCCTCCAGATTACTTTCTGTAATATCTTCTGTATTACGTTCTATAATATTTTCTGTATTACCTTCTATACTGTCATTATCTTCCGTATTGTTTTCATTAATGTTTTCTTCGGCGCGCTCTTCGTTGTCCGCATCTTCCCCGCTTTCAGGCTCCATAAGGAACACATCCCATTGGGGATCATCCCATACGGACAGGCTTTCCCAGGACGTTTGCTCGTCCTCATAGCCGCAGACAAGCGCCCTTTCTGTACAGGAATCGTCATGGATGTGTTCTTCATATCCGCAATATGTCGTCTCGGTTCGGCTTTCGCCATTAATATGCAGCGACCAAGCCGTAACGCCCGCCACAACAAACGACAGGCACACCAAAATCGCGCCAAGCTTTTGGCGTCTGACGCGGTCTGTCTTCAGACGATTGATAAAATTCTTAATTGTTCCTTCCATATATAGTCATACCCCCCTCCGGAGGAATCTACATAACCGACATCTTTGTCAGCGGCCAGACGCGAATCATCACCCGGCCTATCACCTTATCATACGGGATACATCCAACCTCGCTGCTTCGGCTGTCCACCGAAACGCTCCGATGGTCTCCCAAAACAAATATACTGTTTTCGGGAACCTGATACGGATACTCTATATCCGTTATGCCCAAGGCTTTATCTATTACATACGGCTCGTCCAAGGACTGCCCGTTGACATATACATTGCCGTCACTGTCGATGTTTACCCAGTCTCCGGGGCCGGCAATCATGCGCTTGAGCAGGACATTGCCGGCAACGCGCACAGCGCACAGATCGCCGGTCTTAAAGCGCACGGTCTTTGCCAAAACGATAACGTCCCCATCGTCAAGCGTGGGTTCCATGCTGCTTCCGGTCACCTGAAGCACAGGCAGGAACAGCGTAACCAGCAGCACCGCCGCCGCGGCAACCACCAGAAGGATCGACAAGGTGCTGAGCATGATCCCGCGCAGCTGCCTGCCGCGCTTAAGCCGGCGGCGTTCAGCCTCCACCTGCTCATAAGACGGGATTTCGCAGCTTTGCCGGCTTGCGTTTTCAGCTGCCATCTTGATACATCTCCTTAAGACGGCGGACGTCTTCCCACATGGCTTGAATTGCCCGGGCGCCATCGCGGCGCTCCTCAGCCTCGGCCCGCGTAAGCTCCCAAAGCTCGTTGAGCTTTTCCATCGCCGCCGCGGGCAAAGCCGACTGTTCTTCAAGCTTTTGCTTTAAAGCGTCGATTTCCTGACACAACTCTTTTTCTTTAGTTTGAAGCGCGTATATGATCTCGATCAGGTTCGCCCGGCTCAGCCGCCGGAACTCCTTGTCTGTCATATTCCCACTCCCTTCTACCGGTTCAGTGCAACTACATATTTAATATTATGTTGTAAACGAGAAAATACATAGTAGTCTTAAAGTATTAGTTTTGTAATACACGCTTGATATACAACTTGATATCATTTTTTATTATATCACAAAAAAGAATAATGTCAAGTGTTTTTTAATTGTTTTTTCTGCAAATTTGCGCGATAAATAGCGAAAATCATATAAAACGAGCAATAAATCGGCCAGATGCGAATGTTAAACGTATTTGGCTTGTTTTATTGTTTGTTTGCATTAGGAAAAGAAGCGACTTATTCTAATTAATCGTCAAAAATTCCGCGGCGATACGATGGTGATGTAATTTCGGCTTTTTAACACAACTATAGGGTAAATTAACGATTTAAGAATGATCAACGCTTCTATCGAAATCGTAAAATTTTTTGTAATTACAACATAATATTAATTATTTTGTGAAATATTTGTACATTCTTTTCAGCATTGCAGAAGTCCAAGCTTTTGAATTTGCCGCCTGTGTACTTCCCCGCTTTCCATTGTATAAATGCGGGTGGTATTTATGCTTGAATGTCCCAGAATATCCGCGAGGCGGACAATATCCTTTTGCGCCGCGTAGTAAGCTCTTGCAAACAGGTGACGAAGATTGTGGGGAAATACTTTTTCTCTCAGCACTCCCGCGTTTTTGCAGAGCTTTTTCATTTCGGTCCAAATATTGCTTCTGTCAAGAGGCTTTCCCGTTTTGGTTATAAATACGGAGCCTCTTTTTATGTTGCGCTTTTTTATGTATTCCTTTAGCATCCTGCAAAGCTGTCTGGGCAGCCAGACCTTGCGCCGCTTTCCTTTGCAGCTGATATCGGCCTCTCCGGAGCGCACTGCCTCAACGGTTATAAATTCGAGTTCGGATACTCTTATTCCGGTGGAGCAGATTGTCTGCATAAGGTAATACAATCTTTCGCTTTTACGCTTGGCGGCGTCGAGCAACCGCTGATACTCGGCTTTGGTAAGCTCTTTTTCCCGCGAGGCATATATCTGCCGCTGTATCTTAAGCGCCTTGGCCTTACAATCAAACCATTCGTTATACGTAAAAAAACAGTTTATTGAGGTAAGCGCCGCATTTACACTTGCCGGAGCATGATTTTCGGTAAGATAACGCTTGTATTCGATGACAGCGGATTTGTCAACGTACCTTCCGTTTAGCCACGCGGAAAACGTCGTTACATCACGCACATATTTTTTCACCGTTGAAGTCGATTTCTCCTCGTTTTCCAAATAAAGCTTAAAAGCCTTGAGCATTTCATCTGTGATTTGCCTCATTTTTAACAACTCCCATATAACTTTTTTAATCCGAGTCGGCAGACGACCCGGGGGACATTCTTCCTTAGTTCTTCTAATGATGAAAATATTTTACCATTATTGCTCGCAATGGCATTTTCGCGAAGCCGTCAATTGCACAGTCGCGCATAGCGCGCGGTATGGCGTAAGCCATAAAGGCTTGCTTTGCAAGGCTTCTGTGCATATTATACCATGAGCAAAAATGCTTGCTTGCAAGGGCATTTTTGCGAAGCCGTCAATTGCACAGCCGCGCATAG
>CAZCZR010000095.1:0-4577 GCA_964503455.1 uncultured Lachnospiraceae bacterium
GAAAAATCATACGTCCCGCGTATAAGTTTGTGGGACAGCACAAGGAATACAGAGCTTTTGCCGGTATGGATGCCGCTGAAAAACAGTGAAATGCTATAATCCCCTGAAATTATATTGCGCCGATCATGCCGGAATTTATAAACGGATATACGCTCGGCATTGAGTAATTTATACCGAAAAAGCGATAGGATAATGCGAAAATCCCGTATAGGCGGTTATGTTGCCTGTACGGGATTTTTGTGTATAATGCTTCAAAGCGGCTGTAAAACGCTTTTTGCAGATTTACTTTACGCCTGATTTATCGAGCGCGTTTTTTACCGGAACAGCTATTACGGAAGCCGCGGCGCATTTTGCAAGATCAAGAGGTATAAACGGAAATACCGCCGCCGAAAGTGTCTGCAGCCACGTTTTTCCAAGCAGAAGCTTCATATATACGGTTCCCAGCAGATATATGGTTATCATTCCGATCAAAACAGCGTTTATAATGCAGCCCGTTACTTGCGCGGCGTGTTTTGAGGAGATGAATTTTGCAGCGGCGTTTATAAAAAATTTTTTCGTATACGACATCAAAGGCGCCGATATTAAAAACGCGAGTATATATCCTCCGGTGGGACCGAACAGCACGCCGAACCCGCCTTTTCCGCCGGCAAATACCGGCAGTCCGATCGCGCCGAGAAGTATGTATACAAGCACCGAGGCAAAGCTCTCCGCCGGCGTCAGCAGTATCGCCGCCATATTGATCATCAAGGTCTGAAGCGTCAGCGAAACCGGTCCTATGGGTATTGTGATGTACGCCGATACCGCTAAAAGCGCTGTCAGCAGTGCGGCTCTGGTGAGTCTTGGTATGGATATTTTTTTGGTTTGTGAAGTCATTGTATGTTCTCCTTTCGTTTTGCTGTATACCATTATACAACAAAAAAGCGCAATTGTCAACCAATATTTTATCATACGGTTGACAATTGCAAATAGCCTCGAAAAAAACGTCAATAAATAAAATCAACCAAAATACCGATATACATTTTGTGCATAATGCCAAATTGATAAAAAATCGACAATAAGTGTTGCAATTTATAGTGAAATATGATATTATAATAAGAGGATTTAAAAGGGCAAATACGGTAAAAATCACTTTTCAGACGCATATCGGGGTATTGCGAAGTATAACGTACCGTAGATTTTTTAAAAATTTAATTTTGAGGTGAGCTTATGGCATACAAAATAGTAGCTAAGAAAGTGCTTAATCCGCAAATCTTCCTTATGGAGGTTGAAGCGCCGCTGATTGCAAAGAAGGCGGAGCCGGGTCAGTTTATCATTCTCAGGATCGATGAAAAGGGAGAAAGAGTTCCGTTCACGATTGCTGATTTTGACCGCGAAAAAGGCACGGTAACAATCATTGTCCAGATCGTCGGGAAAACGACGCGTGAGCTGGCAAAGGTCGAGCAGGGTGAGTATCTGTCTGATTTTGCGGGTCCCCTCGGGCTTCCGACTCCGTTGGAGGGACTTAAAAAAGTAGCGGTTATCGGCGGCGGCCTCGGTACGGCGATAGCATATCCGCAGGCAAAGAAGCTTCATGCTATGGGCGCGGATGTTACTGTTATAACCGGTTTTAGAAATAAGGATCTCATTATACTTGAAGACGAGCTTAAAGAGGTTTGCACAAAGCTTATCGTAGCGACTGACGACGGTTCAAACGGCAACCAGGGATTTGTTACGGATATGCTTAAAAAGGAGATCGAAGCGGGAGAAAAATTTGATGAGGTCATAGCCATAGGTCCTCTTGTTATGATGAAGTTTGTCTGTAAGCTTACCGAACAGTATAACATTCCGACGACTGTCAGCATGAACCCCGTTATGATAGACGGAACAGGTATGTGCGGCGGATGCCGTATAATAGTTGACGGCGAAACAAAGTTCGCCTGCGTTGACGGACCGGACTTTGACGGTCACAAGATTGACTGGGATTCCGCCATGAAGCGGTCAAGAATGTTTGCCGATTACGAAAAGCGCGCTTGCGACGAGGGAAACTGCAGAATAGGGAGGACGAATACAAATGCCTAATATGTCTTTAAAGAAAAATCCTATGCCCGAACAGGATCCCAATGTGAGGAACAAGAATTTTCTCGAGGTAACAACGGGTTATACCGAGGAGATGGCAGTAGATGAAGCTGAAAGATGCCTTAACTGCAAAAACAAGCCTTGTATGAACGGCTGCCCCGTAAGCGTTAAGATCCCCGAATTTATCGCTCTTATAAAGGAGAGAAAATACGAGGATGCTTACCAAAAAATAAAAGAGACAAACGCTTTGCCGGCTGTATGCGGCCGTGTATGTCCGCAGGAGAAGCAGTGCGAGTCGAAATGTGTCAGAGGAATAAAGGGAGAGGCTGTCGGCATCGGCAGACTTGAACGTTTTGTAGCCGACTGGCACATGGCAAATGTGGAGGAAAAGATCGAAAAGCCCGAACCTAACGGCAAAAAGGTGGCCGTTGTGGGATCGGGTCCCTCAAGTCTGACTGTGGCGGGCGATTTGGCAAAGCTCGGATACGCGGTCACGATATATGAGGCGTTCCACGTTGCCGGAGGCGTTCTGATGTACGGGATTCCCGAATTTAGACTGCCTAAGGATATAGTTCAGAAAGAGATCGCCAACCTAAAAGCTCTTGGCGTTGATATACAGACAAATGTTATCATCGGCAGAACCATAACGGTGGACGAGCTTCTGACAGAATACGGATATGATGCGGTGTATATAGGTTCGGGTGCGGGACTTCCGTCTTTTATGCATCTTGAGGGCGAGAGCCTGAACGGTGTATATTCGGCAAACGAATTTCTTACCAGAATCAATCTCATGAAAGGATATAAGTTCCCGGAGTATGATACGCCGGTATATGTAGGTAAAAATGTAGCTGTTCTCGGCGGCGGAAACGTTGCCATGGACGCTGCGCGTTCAGCTAAGAGACTCGGCGCGGAGAATGTATATATCGTATATCGCCGCGGCGAAGAGGAGCTTCCCGCAAGACGCGAAGAGGTTGAACACGCCAAGGAAGAAGGAATAATTTTCAGACTTTTGGAGAATCCGACAAGGTTCATCGGCGATGAAAACGGATGGCTGAAGGGTATGGAAGTTATTGAAATGGAACTTGGCGAACCTGACGCATCGGGAAGGAGACGTCCCATTGCAAAGGAGGGCACGGAGCAGATACTTGACATCGACACAGCCGTTGTTGCCATAGGTCAGACTCCGAATCCGCTTATCAAGCAGACCACCGAGGGACTCGACACAAACAAAAAGGGATGCATTGTTGCCGACGAGGCAACAGGCAAGACCTCCCGCGACCGTATATATGCCGGTGGGGATGTGGTAACCGGTGCGGCTACGGTCATACTTGCCATGGGTGCAGGCAAGGCAAGTGCTAAGGCAATAGACGAGGTATTAAATTAAAAGAGAAAGAACTGTCAAAGCGGAGCTTGGAGCCTGCCCGCGCGTCCGCAGCAGTGACAGAAAAGAGGAAAGATATATGCAGATTAACAGATTATTTGAAATAGTGTATATACTTTTGAATAAGGGTACGGTAACAGCACGGTCACTTGCAGATAAATTCGGCGTTTCAAGCCGAACAATATACCGCGATGTGGATTCGCTTGAAGCAGCAGGCATACCTCTTTATACTGAAAGAGGTAAAAACGGAGGTATTTGTCTTGTAAAGAATTTCTCCGGTGAAGGCGTGGAGGTGCCTGAAGCCGAGCGCAAGGAAATTATATCCCAGATAGAGGCTATACGTCAGACTCCTTACGTAAGCACGAAAAAAATGCTTGCGAAGATTGCCGATCTGCTGAATGACAGAGAAGATATGTGGCTTGATGTTGATTTCGAGTCGGTATGTCCGAGCGGCAGCAAGCTGTTTGAAGAAATCAGATACGCCATTATGGACAAGCATATCGTAACGTTTGATTATCACAATACTCACGGCGATATAATCGAGATAAAAGCCGAACCGCTGCAGCTGTGCTATAAGGATAATAAGTGGTATCTGCGTACATACAGTATTACGGACAGAAGCTTTGAGGTTTACAAAATAGTAAGAATAAACGAATTTCGTGTTCGTGATGATAAGTTTGAACCGAGACATTTTGAAGGAGACGATCTGCAGAGCGCTGAGGACACGGTATCTGTCACGCTCAGAGTCGCGCAGGATAACGCCGAAAGAGTTTTCGACGAGTTCCATCCGGATAATGTAAAGAGGGACATCGACGGCAATTATCTTGTAAAAGGCGAATATCCTGAGAATGACAGCCTGTACGAGTATATTCTTTCCTTCGGCGAGTCGGCGGAAGTCGTGTCGCCGAAATGGATACGCGATACGGTCATTGAGCGTGTAAAGAATATGTATAAGAGATATTTTTAGGCATAAAAATTGCGTTGTGTTAAACGGGTAGATATAATGGGTATGCCATTATAAATGTTTTTAAAAAGCAGTGTCTGCATTTAATCGCGGATACTGCTTTTTGCGTGCTGAATCCGCAGCAGCTGACGCTCTCGACACAACCGCGGCTTGGCTGAAAACATTTCATAAATATTT
>CAZCZR010000096.1:0-4557 GCA_964503455.1 uncultured Lachnospiraceae bacterium
GTTTCCGTGTTCGCATTAAGCGTGCTATTTATCGTATATCGCTTAATACAGACTATACGGATACTATCGCAATATTGATAATTTTATTGATAATTTTATTGATATTTTTTATTGATATTTTCTATCGGTCTTTTTACAAGCATAGTATAGCACATTGTTAAATATTTGTCAAGCGAATCTTTGTTAAAAATTTAACACAATTTTACTTATAATGGGATATGATTTTTATATATGTTGTATACAGAGCCGAAATGCCGGACTTAAGCGCAAAAAAAACAACCGCACCCAATGCGAGCCGGCTTCCCAAGGGTCAGACTGAAAATCTAACGGCTGGGGGCGCATCAGTGTGCGGCTGTTTAATGTTCCTTACATTATTTGACGAACATCATTACTATGCCTATAAATACCGGAACGATCATAGCGACCGCAACGCACAGACATACTAATTTTTTTGCCTTATCAGAAAAATGCATTTTTGATTATCCTTTCATATATTCAGAAAATCGTAAAGTCTTGCTGTTATAACAGCCGCCTCGGCGCATATGGCGGCGGCTCACATTTTTTAAAAAACCATAGCATTACCTCCTGAAATTTTAATCCTCAAACAGCAGCTTTATCGCGCCGCTGTCAATTGATTCTGATTTTGCGAAACGGAATATTTTAAGCTCGGACGAGCCGTTTGCCGAACCGAGAGATCTCATATATACCGCCTGTTTTCCGCCGCGCGGATAAAATGACGTGACCTCGCTGTCGATGAGCCTTGGAACAACACCGCCTTTGGAAAGCTGAGCGCCGACACAGTACAAATTCCCCGAACCCGACTTGTCCGCGCCGGATATGTAGTAAAGACTTTCGCCGCCCGGCGAGAAACACGCCGTATAAGGCTCGGCATTATCCGAAATAAGCAGCCTTGTGCCGGAAACATATAAAAACAGATCATATGCGCCGGCGGCGTTTTTTGTTGTATACGCCGCAGCTGAACCGTTTTTGCTGACGGCAAGACCGTACACGTTATCATCAATCATAACGGCGTCGCTTGTCGGATGCGACAGATCCTTGCGGTAAAGGCTCTTGGTGGCAATATCCGTATAAAAAGCCGTATCCATATCCTCTGAAAGAATTATGGGATAGCTTTCGAGCGAGTCAGTGTCGCAGATATAGTATCGGTTCGCGTTGTTTTTGGAGATATAAATGCTGTAAATTCCCTTTTTGCCGCTTTCGCAAGCGTATACCGCGCACTTGCCCTTAGGGTCGGCGGCGATTATTGAGCTGACCCCCGATCTCTCCACAACCGTCCTTTCGCCGGAGGAGCCGGCGTAATAAAGCGCGCCGTCGCATATGAAATACAGCGCTGCGGCGTTATCCGAAGGAAAACACGTTATGTCCCCCGATGCGGTAAGAGAAGATGTTCCTTTCTTGCCGCTTGATGTGTAAAGGGAGTTCGCTTTTTTATAAAACATATTGCCGCCGGAGGAAAAGGAGATCACCTCGCTTACCCCGTTGTCTATCTTGCGGCTGCCTCCGGTCACGGTTCTTACAAACAGCGACGAGCCTTCCGGGGAAGCTTCTGTGCAGTAAAACTCGCTGTTTCCGCCGCCGAAGCCGAATATGCCGCCTGCTGAGGCTATGCGCATTTTTTCCGTTTCAGAGCTGAGGTCGAACAGTACAAGCTCGCTGCTTTCATTAATATAAAGCAAATATCTGCCGTTTGGAGATACTGATACCTTGTCCGATGAGGTTTTGCCGATCACTGCTTTTTTACTGCCGTTTTTGAGAACGGTAAGCTCGCCTGACGAAGCATCGGTGTAAAGCACCAGAGATGATTTGTCATACGCACTGACGTTCCCCGTAAAAACCGCAATGCTCTGCGCCTTTGAGAAAGTGGTTTTGGCGTAGAGCCTGCTGTCTTTCGTGTATATGACCGGAGCCGATGAACGGTCGGAGTCGTCCGTCACGGCGTAGTCGATTACAAATATTATAAGTGCGGCAAGCGCTGCGGCGGCAAGCGAAACAGCAATGCGCAGAAGTATCTTAAAGCGTCTGCGTCTTATATGTGAGAGCGGACGGTCAAAGTTATTTATACGTTTCATGGCTTTTTAAAATGCGCGCATCGCTTAATGCGGCTGTCCGCCGAGAAGCGAGGAGGCATATTCCGAATCCACCGTTTCCCAGTCAAAGCTGTAGTCAAGCTTTGCGCCGGAGATCTTTATCTGTTCGCGCAGAGTATCATACGTGGACATCGGTACGCGCGAGGTGTATACCCGATGTTCATTAAAGTCGTTTACCATAAACTCAATCTCGCCATCCGAGCATTTTCCGAAAATGCAGCGCCTGTCTTTCGCCTTGTCCGGCTCCTGCATAAGTATTATCAGCTTTATCATCTCAATAACCTTGTCCGACAGCAGCGCGTCAAAGATAAGTATCTTTTCAAGCAAATCGTTGTAGTCGGTGATGAATCGAAGAATATATCCTTCATATGCCGCCAGCTCGCCCGATTCGCGGGAGCTTTTTTTAATATCGGCAAACAGCTTGCGCTTCTGTTCATCGCCTGTGCAGGGTGTAAAGGAGAAAAGCAGCTGCTTTTCGGGGTCATGGTACAGAAGCGGCGTCGGCATAAGCGCCCTCATACCGCAGGAGGAGCAGACGAACATATTTACCCTGCCCTTTAAAAGATCCTCCTTAAGGTCCGGACTTTCCGACACGTTTATGGAATTCCATACCGTAATATCATGCAAATGCCCGCAGCTGGGGCATTTTACAGTCTGTGAAGAATTTATACTCATATCGCACCTCTTAATAGATAAGGTTTTTCAAAACCCCGAAGGATATTAAAGACATTATAAGTCCCGCTGTCAAAACGCCTAAAAATATCCATACTATGGACTTTCTCGGCTTCATGCCCATAAGAACCGAAATAAGCGCTCCGGTCCATGCGCCCGTCCCCGGCAGAGGTATCGCCACGAAAAGGAAAAGTCCGATATAGCCGTATTTGCGTATCTGATCGCTCTTGCTCATGGCGCGGTTTTCAAGCTTTTCTATCAAAGGGCGGACCCTGTTTGATTTTTTGAGCCATTCGAAAATTTTTTCGATAAAAAGAAGTATAAATGGTATGGGCAGTATGTTGCCAAGCACCGCAACGATGAAGGTCGAGAAGAATTTCATGTTCATAAGTCCCGCGGCAAGTATGCTTCCGCGAAGCTCAAGAAGCGGTATCATTGAAACAAGAAATACAACAAGTTCCTTAGAGATTTTTCCCGACAGAGCGCCTACTATTGACTGTACTATAGATTCCATTATAAATTATTCCTTCCATTATCATTTAAATACACAGTTATATGACGTCGCCACCGCGTCATGCGATATATCGCACCTGAGCCTGAATATCGGAACCGATGAAACAAGATTGCTTACGGCTTCCAGATATTTGTCCGTTATGTAGGGAATGACAGGCTTTGGCGATTCTTTTATGATGTTCTGTATGGCGAAGATCTCATTGACAGGCTCCGCCGAGCAGGTTTCGCCTCGTGTAAGGATAAAGACCGCCTTAAGGGGAACGTTTACGTTGGCGTTTATTCCCGTAGTACCCGCCCATGGCGTACCGCACAGAGTGGTCGCGCCGTTTTCAAAAAGCAGTATCGGCTTATCGTCATTTACCAAAGTCACCTCGCCCGGAAAAACCTCCTGCCATAATCCGGTATGGGTGGATTTGCCGGTGCCGCTCGCTGCCGAGAAGCATATCCCGACGCCTTTATACGCGATAGAGGAGGAATGAAACACCATGCGGTTGTGCAAGGGCATACCGATCTCAACTATATTTCCTATGGAGTTAAAAGCGCGCCTCCCGTCGGGATCGTCAATATCAAAATCCATATGCGTAAGACGGATCGATATATCGGTGAAGTCTTTGTCCGAGGTTATAAGGTTTGTGACGCGGCTGCCGTCGGGGCCGCCGTAATAACCGAAGCGCCTTCCGCAGGGTGTGTCATATTCGATATAAGTAAACATTCCCGCCTTGTATTCGGTGATGTTATCGGGAAGAGTCAGATCATCCTCCGTAATCTCGCAGGTTATGTGTATGTCACATTCGGAAGCGGACGGTATCTCATACGCCGACATACGGCTGAGCAGATGAGGCATATCCTGTGCGCCGTCTATTCCGAAAACGAGTCCCGCTATAAGGTAATTTCTCATAATTCCTCCCCGTCTGTTTCGTCAAAGTCAATGTCGTCAAATACAGGCTCGGAGTTCATCAGACCTTTTGCCTCATCAAGATCTTCCGCTGCGACCATGACCTTTACGCCGAATACCGCCGTTCCGAGATGCAGCTTGACGATCCCCGCCGCGCCCTCGTACTCCTTATGAGCCTTTATGCCGTATGCGCCCAGCATGGAGATAAGTATATCCGCTTCCTCATCGCGCAGCTCATTTGTAAGCAATGCGTAATCCATTATAATAATTCCTTTCATATATTATACGCCCTCTGAAAGACGTTATCATTTACAGTATATCATATTATAAAAATTATTTCAATATGAAATCGTCACGAATTTACGAAAA
>CAZCZR010000097.1:0-4520 GCA_964503455.1 uncultured Lachnospiraceae bacterium
TTTCATGAATTTTTCACCTGCGTTTTTCATATACATAATACCGCTACAAAAACGGCGGGCAACGGAAAGGGCAGTGTGATATGAATATTATTTTTCCTGTTATGATGGCGGCGGCTCTTGTTATGGGCATAATAAACGGCAATGCCGGCGAGGTCGCCGGAGCGTGTCTTGAAGGAGCGGGGGCGGCTGTGCGCACCATGCTTTCGGTCGCGGGGGTGATGTGTCTGTGGAGCGGACTTTTAAAGGTCGCCGAAAAGGGCGGGGCGGTAAGATTATTTTCCGCCGCGGTATCGCCTGCCGTAAAGCGGCTTTTCCCGAATGTGGCTCCCGACTCCGAGGCCTTTCGCTGTATTGTGCTGAACATAACGGCAAACCTTCTCGGCGTAGGAAACGCCGCAACGCCAATGGGTCTGAAAGCCGTGCGCGAAATGGATAGGCTTGATTCCGATGACACGGCCGACAGCAGCCTGTGCCGGTTCGTTCTTATAAACACCGCGTCGATTCAGCTGATCCCGTCCACGGTCATAGCTTTGCGCGCGGGAGCCGGCTCCGCCGATCCGGGCGGGGTGATACTTCCCGTATGGATAACCTCGGCGGCAGCGCTTGCCGCCGGTCTTGCCATGCTCGCGCTTACGGAGAAGCTGCCATGACACAGCTGATCCTGCCGCTGATACTCCTTGCCGTGCTGATACCTCCGATGCTTAAGCGGCAAAGGGTGTACGATATTTTTATCGAGGGCGCTTCGGAGGGACTCGGCTTTGTAAAAACGGTATTCATGCCGCTTCTGGCGGTCACAAGCGCAGTATATATGCTTCGTGCGGCGGGATTTTTCGATCTTACGGCAGCTGTTGCGTCGCGGCTTTTGGAAAGGGCGGGACTTCCGAATGAGGTGCTGCCCCTTGCGCTTATGCGTCCCTTTTCCGGAAGCGGCGCCCTCGGCATATTAAGCGATATACTGAATACCTGCGGCGCGGATTCAAGGGCAGGATTTACAGCCTCCGTGATAGCCGGCGGCAGCGAAACCACCTTCTACGCCCTCGGCGTATACTCCGCCGCGTCAAAAAAGCGCTTCCCCAAGCGCGTGATCGCCGCAGCCGTATGCGCTGACATCGCCGCCGTTATAACAGGCTCGGTCGTGTGCGGGATAATGCAAAATTAAACGGGACGCCTGTCAGAAGGCTATAAGCTCCGCCAGCTCGTCGTGTATTATGCCGTTTGTCGCGAAAACATCGGCATTTTTAAGCGGGAAAATTTTATTTTTGCCGTAGTCGGTCACTCTGCCGCCGGCTTCGGACACGATGACAAGTCCCGCCGCGAAATCCCACGGCTTTAAATTGCGCTCAAAATATCCGTCCGTCCTGCCCGCGGCTATGCAGCACAGGTCAAGCGCCGCCGAACCGCTCCTGCGTATATCCTGCGACGCTTTGAACACACGCTTGAATATCTCGAAATTTTTATCGGCAAGCTCCTTCTCATACGGCGACGTGCCGACAGCGATAAGCGAGTCCGCAACACATCCTGCGCCGGACACGGCAATTCGTCTGCCGTTGAGATACGCTCCGCACCCCTTTTCCGCCGCGAACATCTCCTCCTTAAACGGATCGTACACTATACCGATAACCGCCTCGCCCTTTACATACAGCCCCGCAGATACGGCGCTTGCCCTGTAATCGTGTATAAGATTTGTCGTGCCGTCCACGGGGTCTATTATCCATACGGCTCCGTTCGGATCCACGCTGCGCCGCGCGCCTTCCTCGCCCATAAACTGTATCTTCGGGTACAGCTCGGCAAGCTTTTTTTCAAGATACGCCTGAACGCCGGTATCGACCGTTGTCACAAAATCGTCAAGTCCCTTTTCGTTCACCTCCGCCGCAAGCGTTCTGTCGGTGATGATCGGCTTTACGCCGCGTATAAGCTCCTGCAAAAGCTCTGTGTCAACATTATATTCCATATCCTTCCACGCCCTTTCAGTCCACACGGTTTCTTCTTTCGCCCCGCAAAAACGCCTCTATATTGAGAGCTATCTCCTCCATGCAGCGCATACGCGCCTCATACGCGCCCCATGCCATATGCGGGGTCAGTATCACATTGTCAAATCCCGCGATACCGGCATACGGACTGTCCTCGCCGTAAGGCTCTCCGTCGTATACATCAGCGCCCACCGCGCCTATCCTGCCCTCTTTCAGCGCGGCGCAAAGAGCCGCCTCATCAACCACGGCGCCCCGCGCCATATTTATCACTATCGCCGACGGCTTCATCAGCGCTATTCGCTCGGCGTTTATCAGGCGGCGCGTCGAATCGTTCAGCGGAGTGTGTATCGTGATTATATCCGCCTCGCGGCAAAGCGTGTCTATATCGACTATGCCCTTCCCCGCCGCGCTCCTTCCTCGGCAGGCGATCACTCTGCAGCCGAGTGCCTCCGCCGTCTTTGCCACCCTTGAGCCTATCGCGCCCATGCCGACGATCCCCCATGTCAGCGACGACATCTCATGATACACCGGCACAAGCCTGTTCTGTACGCCTCCCGCCGTATACGCGCCGCTTGCGCAGTATCTGCGGTACTCCGTCAGATGCGTCACAAGCGCCAGAGCCGTCGTCACCGTTATAAGCGCCACGCTTTCGGTGGAATACCCCGGCACATTCGCCGCGGCTATACCATGCTCGCGGCAATAGACCGTGTCTATATTGTCAAACCCCGTGGCGGTCACGCATATCAGCTTCAGATCCTTCGCTTCCGAAAGATTTTCCGCGTTAAGCTTTACCTTGTTCAGTATTGCAATATCGCAGCCGCGTATCCTTTCCGCCACCTCCTCTGGGCGCGTCATTTTATACTCGCGCACCTCGCCGTAAGGCTTAAACATATCAAGCCTTATATCGTCGCCGAGGGTCTTTGAGTCAAGCACAGCTATCTTCATAAAGTACTCCTTTCAGGGCCGCATTAAATACCCGAATAAAAATATTACACAACATACGCCGCACCGTTTTGTGCAGTTCATACAAAGTTAATAAATGTAATAAAATAACTGTTGATTATTGCCACGTTAGGTGTTATAATATTATTGTAGAGATTGTTAAATAATTAACAGAATTTTTATCAGGAGGTATAATATCATGGCAAGATTTACATTACCGAGAGATCTGTATCACGGCAAAGGCTCGCTTGAGGAGCTTAAGAACCTCAGCGGCAAGAGAGCTATCGTTGTAACGGGCGGCAGCTCGATGCGCAGAGGCGGTTTCCTCGCCAAGGCTGAGGAATACTTACAGGCTGCCGGCATGGAGGTAAGGATTTTTGAAGGCGTGGAGCCGGATCCTTCGGTCGAAACAGTTAAAAAAGGCGCGGCGGTCATGACGGAGTTCCAGCCCGACTGGATAGTTGCCATAGGCGGCGGCTCGCCGATCGACGCGGCAAAGGCTATGTGGGCGTTCTATGAGTACCCCGACACAAGCTTCGAGGATCTGTGCGTTCCTTTCAACTTCCCCAAGCTGAGAACAAAGGCAAAATTCTGCGCCATTCCCTCGACCTCGGGTACGGCTACCGAGGTGACGGCATTTTCCGTTATCACCGACTACTCAAAGGGCGTAAAGTACCCGCTTGCCGACTTCGAGATCACTCCCGACGTCGCTATAGTCGATCCGGCGCTTGTTGAAACTCTGCCCGTAAAGCAGGTAGCCTACACCGGCATGGACGCTCTGACACACGCTATAGAGGCGTATGTTTCAACGCTCAACTCGCCGTTTACCGATCCTCTTGCGATAAAGGCTATAGAAATGGTCTTTGATTATCTGCCCGCGTCGTACAACTGCGATATGGACGCGAGAGAGCAAATGCACTATGCGCAGTGTCTTGCGGGTCAGGCGTTTTCAAACGCGCTGTTGGGAATAGTACACTCAATGGCTCACAAAACCGGCGCGGCATTCTCGACGGGGCATATCCCTCACGGCTGCGCGAACGCTATTTATCTGCCCTATGTTATCAAGTATAACTCCCATAACCCTGAGGCTATGAGAAGATACGCGGACATAGCAAGGCGCGTAGGTCTGGGCGGCACATCGGAAAAGTCGCAGGTCAACGCTCTTATCGAAAAGATTGAGCAATTCAACAGAGCTATGAACATACCGAAAACTCTGAAGGAGTTCGGCGTAAACGAGGACGAGTTCAAGGAAAAGATCGCCTCTATCTCGGAGCTGGCCGTAGGCGACGCCTGCACAGGCTCGAATCCGAGATCCATAACCCCCGCTCAAATGGAAAAGCTGTTCATATGCACATACTACGGCACCGAGGTTGATTTCTAATCACGGAATCGGGGCGGAGCAGTTAGGAACTGATATAATTGTGGTTCTTCCCTCATCCGTCATTTGCTTGCGCAAATGCCACCTTCCCCCAAGGGAAGAATATCATGCGCGTAAACATCGCAATAAGCACTTGCATTAAGACAATAACGGAACCATGTTTGCGCCCCATTTGGGGGTACATAGGGGGAACGCCCCCTATGCGCCGTTTCCTTTGTTTCGTTTCCTTT
>CAZCZR010000098.1:0-4427 GCA_964503455.1 uncultured Lachnospiraceae bacterium
TTCTTCAAAAAAGGTGTTGAAATCCGAAGAAATATGTGATATAATCATTATCGGGAATATTTACCCGCCGCGGCACGGATGTTCTTTGCTGAAAATGCCGTATTGTCCCCCGGGGACGGCGGTCGGGCGGACCTCTCATCCGGTCCGCTGCCCTTAAACAACGCTCAAATCGAAAGGAGTAGCAAACATGAAGTATTCAAAAGAAGTAGAAGAAATGTGTCCTCTGGCTAAAGGTGCTTATCACGGTCCCGCGCCTATCCCTCAGGAGGGAAAGTGGACGCAGGCAAAGGAGATCAGGGACATTTCCGGTCTGACACACGGTGTGGGCTGGTGCGCTCCGCAGCAGGGCGCCTGTAAGCTTACCTTGAATGTCAAGGAAGGTATCATTCAGGAGGCTCTCATAGAGACTGTAGGCTGCTCAGGCATGACTCACTCGGCTGCTATGGCTTCGGAAATTCTTATAGGAAAGACAATTCTTGAAGCTATGAACACAGACCTCGTATGCGATGCTATCAATACGGCTATGAGGGAACTGTTCCTTCAAATCATATACGGACGTACACAGACAGCTTTCTCGGAGGACGGTCTGCCCATCGGCGCCGGTCTTGAGGATCTCGGCAAGGGACTTCGCTCGCAGGTCGGCACGACATACGCAACACTCGCAAAGGGCCCGAGATACTTGGAGCTTGCGGAAGGCTACATAACAAAGATCGCCGTAGACGCCGATGATCAGATCATAGGCTATAAGTTCGTACACCTCGGCAAGATGATGGAAATGATCGCCGGCGGCATGGACGCTAACGAGGCGCTGGCAAAGGCAAGCGGTCAGTACGGCAGAGTGGACGACGCTGTAAAGCTGATCGATCCGAGACACGAATAATAGAAGGAGGAAATAACAATGGCTTTATTTGAAAGTTATGAAAGAAGGATAGACCAGATCAACGCGGAGCTTGCAAAGCACGGCATTTCTTCCATCGAAGAGGCGAAGGCGATCTGCGACGAAAAGGGCGTTGACGCTTATAATATAGTAAAGGGCATACAGCCGATATGCTTCGAAAACGCCGCATGGGCTTACGTCGTAGGCGCGGCTATAGCAATCAAGGACGGCGTTAAATCCGCGGCTGAGGCGGCTGAAAAGATAGGCCTTGGGTTGCAGTCGTTCTGTATCCCCGGCTCGGTTGCCGATGACAGAAAGGTCGGTATCGGTCACGGAAATCTCGGCGCTATGCTTTTAAGAGATGAAACAAAGTGCTTCGCGTTTTTGGCGGGTCACGAGTCATTCGCTGCTGCCGAGGGCGCTATAGGTCTTGCAAGATCAGCAAACAAGGCGCGTAAGGAGCCTTTGAGAGTTATACTCAACGGTCTCGGCAAAGACGCCGCGCAGATCATCTCAAGGATCAACGGCTTTACATATGTTCAGACACAGTTTGACTACTATACCGGCAAGGTAAACATTGTAAAAGAAACCGCATACTCGAACGGCGAGCGTTCAAAGGTTCGCTGCTACGGTGCTGACGATGTGCGCGAGGGCGTTGCTATAATGCACCTTGAGGGCGTTGACGTGTCCATCACGGGCAACTCCACAAACCCGACACGTTTCCAGCATCCCGTTGCGGGTACATATAAGAAGGAATGTATCGAGCAGGGCAAGAAGTACTTCTCGGTTGCCTCCGGCGGCGGCACAGGCAGAACGCTTCACCCGGACAACATGGCTGCGGGTCCCGCTTCCTACGGTATGACCGACACTATGGGACGTATGCACTCGGACGCTCAATTCGCAGGTTCTTCATCAGTTCCCGCTCACGTGGAAATGATGGGACTTATCGGCGCGGGCAACAACCCGATGGTCGGCATGACCGTCGCTGTCGCTGTCGCTGTAAACGAGGCGCTTAATAAATAAGGATCTCGGAAATATTTATTGATTTTCCAAAAGCAAAAAGCGAGAAATAAGTTAGACACATCATTTTAGGCAAATTGCTGTGATGTGTCTGATTTTTTTCCGCAGAACCGCGGACATGATCGTCCGCGCCCGAAAAATCGGCAGCTGCGCCGGAGGCTTCATCGGTCTTGAGCCTCAGAACGCAGCGGAAAGGAACTGTCAAGTATGAAAAGACTATATATAAGCTGTCCTATGGGATGCGCCGGAGATATGCTAACCGCGGCGCTGCTTGAAATATACGGCGATAAGGAAAGCTTCCTTAATATAATGAACAATGCCGGAATACCCGGACTTCACGCCGATGCTGTGACTTCTGTAAAATGCGGCATTACCGGCACTTATTTTTCTGTCAGCATAAACGGCAGGCATGAACACGCCGACGAGCATCATCACGGGCATGAGCATCACGGCGGGCATGAACATCACCACAGCAGCCTTACGGATATAATTTCCATTATAGACGGTCTTTCAGTGTCCGGCAAAGTAAAAGCGGACGCAAAAGCCGTATACGCCCTGATCGCTTCGGCGGAGACAGCCGTTCACGGAAAAACCGTTGAACCGGTGCATTTTCATGAAGTAGGCGCGCTTGACGCTGTCGCGGATGTGGTAGGCGCTTCGGTGCTGTTTGAGCTTATTGGCGCGGATGAGATCATATGCTCGCCCGTAAACACAGGCTCCGGCACCGTTAAATGCGCCCACGGCATCATGCCTGTACCCGCTCCGGCAACGGCGCGTCTGTTGACGGGCATACCTTCATACTCTGCCATAGCCGAATCCGAGCTATGCACTCCCACCGGAGCCGCGCTTCTGAAGCATTTCGTACATCGCTTCGGTCAAAGACCGGTCATGAGCATAAGCAAGATCGGCTATGGCATGGGCGCAAAGGATTTTGAAGCCGCAAACTGCGTATGCGCGTATCTTGAAGAAAATGCCGCCCAAGACGACATCGTGTGCTGCATAGCCTGCAACATCGACGATATGTCAGCCGAGGGACTTGCGCTTGCGTGTGATATTCTGTTCAAGGAAGGCGCGCTGGATGTATGGCAGACGCCCATAGTTATGAAAAAAGGCCGTCTCGGCACAAAAATCGAATGTCTTGTAAAGCCGTCGCAGCGTGAAAAATTTATAAAGCTTATCCTTCGTCACACCTCCACGATCGGCGTGCGCATTTGCGATATGAGCCGCGCCGCACTTTCAAGAGAAGTCGTCGAGGAAAACACCGCCTGCGGAAAAATTGCCGTCAAAACCTCGTCCGGCATGGGTATAACCAAACGCAAGGCGGAATTTGACAGCATAAAAGCTATTATAGAAAATGAATAAACAGCAAAAAATAATTTTATAAAAACTCTTGACAAAGCAAAAATAATATAGTATAATAGTCTTAACAATAATAATAATCGTTATTGTTAAGAAAGGACGGATGAGCGGCAATGAAGATAAAGACGCGTCATTCAAAGCAATGCAATGCGGTATCGCGCCTTTTAAAAAGCACGACTGCGCACCCGACCGCCGACAATATTTACACAGCGCTTCGCGGTGATATGCCGGGCATCAGCCTTGCAACGGTGTACCGCAATCTTGCAAAGCTCGTTTCTGCCGGAGAGATACAAAGCTTTCGGCTCGAAGGGGTGGAGCATTTTGACGCAAGGTGCGATAAGCATTATCATCTTTTATGCACAGGATGCGGCAGTGTGACCGATATTGAGGCGGACTGCGTGCCGGAGCTTGACGAGCCGGTGCGCAAAACTTCCGGCATGGAGATAGACGATCATTTTCTGGTTTTCTACGGAAAATGTCCTATATGCCGAAAGCAACACAGCTGACACTGCGCTTAAGCGCGGGTCATAGATCTATTTTTTAAGGAGGAAAAAATTATGGCAAAGTATGTTTGTCCCGTATGCGGTTACGTTTATGAAGGAGACGAGCCTCCGGCAAAATGTCCCCAGTGCGGCGTACCGGGTGAAAAGTTCACAAAGATGGAAGAGGGCGCACCTCTTAATTTCGTATGCGAGCACGTTATAGGCGTAGGCGCAAAGGATCAGGTTGAGCCGGACGTATATGAAGGCTTAAAAGCTAATTTTGAGGGCGAATGCACAGAAGTAGGTATGTATATCGCGATGAGCCGTCAGGCTATCAGAGAAGGCTATCCGGAAATAGGCGAGTTTTATATGAGAGCGGCTCTTGAGGAAGCTGAACACGCGGCAAAATTTGCCGAGCTTTTGGGCGAAGTCGTAACGACATCGACAAAGAAGAACCTCGAATTAAGAGCCGAAGCCGAGTGCGGCGCTACAGCCGGCAAGCTGGACCTTGCAAAGAGAGCTAAGGAATTGAACTACGACGCAATCCATGACACCGTTCATGAGATGGCTAAGGACGAGGCAAGACACGGCAAGGGCTTTGAGGGTCTTTTGAAGAGATATTTCGGTTAATCATAAACACGAACAAATACGATTTGATATTCTCTAAAATGGCTTAAAATAAAGCTTTT
>CAZCZR010000099.1:0-4377 GCA_964503455.1 uncultured Lachnospiraceae bacterium
GACGGCACTATGCCGTATTACAACAAGGACGCCGGATTTATACCGTATATCACGCCGTACATATGCGAGGGCGCGAAGGGCGCGGTGGTTGTGTGTCCGGGGGGAGGCTATGAAATGCGCGCGCCCCATGAGGGGAACGCCATAGGAGAGTGGCTTAATTCGATAGGCGTGAGCGCCTATGTGCTGGAGTACAGAGTCGCGCCGTATGCCGCGCCGGCGGAATGTGCCGATGTGCAAAGAGCCATGCGCGTTGTGCGCGCGGACGCGGCAAAATACGGCATTGAAAAGATAGCCGTTATGGGATTTTCCGCCGGAGGACATCTCGCGGCGATAGCGTCGGTTCACTACGACGTTGACTTTTACGAGCCGACGGACGGCATTGACGGCATTTCCTCAAGACCGGACGCGTCGATACTGTGCTATCCGGTTATAGATTTCTTTGAATACCGCCACGACGGGTCGCGCTGCAATCTTATAGGCACCAACCCGCGCCCCGATATGAAGGAGTTCTACTCCGCCTGCAATCAGGTGACCGACGATACGCCGCCCGCGTTTTTGTGGCACACCGCCGAGGATGAAACCGTCCCCGCCGAGAACTCGCTTCTCTATGCTATGGCGCTGTCGGAGCATAAGATACCGTATGAGCTGCACATCTACCCCTTCGGTCATCACGGCTTGGGTCTTGCCGCCGAGGAGGAGCATACGCGTCTGTGGACGGAGGCTCTTGACAAATGGCTTGCCCTTATGGGCTGGAAATAGATCACTTAACGCGCTCTCCGTTTATGAATACCGCCTCGGCAGCTGACATAAAACGTGTGGGAAGCTCTGAAAATACCGCTATATCGGCGTCAAGTCCGGGGCGAAGCCGTCCCACCCTGTCGGATATGCGGCAGTTATCCGCCGCCGCCGAGGTTATTCCCGCAAGCGCCGACATCTCGTCCATGCCCTCTTTTACGGCGATAGCCGCGCACAGGGGCAGACGGTCAATGGTTATTTCGGGATGATCTGTGATTATCGCCGCCGAGATACCCGCCTCGGCAAAGGTTCTGTATATCGAAAACGACAGGTCATGCAGCTCCGGCTTGCTGCGGTCGGTAAGAGTCGGGCCGAGCATTACGGGGATATTCTCGCGCTTGATTATATCCGTGAGTACCTCGCCGCCGGTGCAGTGTTCGAGAGTTATATCTATATTGAACTCCTTTTTCAGGCGTATGGCGCTTGCTATATCGTCCGGACGGTGCGCGTGTACCTTGACGGGTATTTCTCGGCGCAGGACGGGTATTAAGGAAGCGCACTTCATATCGAAGTCGGGCTTGTCATACTCATCGGGGTCGGAATTGTACAGGTCAAGCTTTGTCATGTACTCGGACGCCTTCAAAAGCTGCTCGCGTATAAGAGCCATGGTTCCCATACGTGTCGCGGGAGCCTCCGACTTGTCGCCGTATACCGATTTGGGATTTTCGCCCAAGGCGAACTTCATGGCGCAGGGCGCTTTTATTATCATGTCATCAATATAAACGCCCGCCGTTTTGACCGCCGCGAACTGACCGCCTATGGCGTTGGCGCTGCCGGGGCCTGTTACAACTGCGGTGACGCCTGCGCGTCTTGCCGCCTCAAACGCGCGGTCGAGAGGGTTGATCCCGTCTATCGCGCGAAGATGAGGAGTGACGGGGTCGGTGTCCTCGTTAGTATCATCGCCCTCAAAGCCGAGCGAGTCCTCTATTATGCCGACGTGACAGTGCGCGTCGATAAGACCGGGCGTCACAGCCATGCCGCGCGCGTCGAATATCTCGCAGCCTTCGGGCGGAGCGTCCGTTCCCACATAGCGTATCTTATCATCAAAAACCACGGTGCCGTTTTCCGTAACAGCACCGTCCATCGTATATATTTTTCCGTTTATAACAGCCTTCATCCGCTCATACTCCGTTTACGTAATTTACCGCGCTTGTTCCCGCCACGGCTCCGTCCGCAGCCGCGGTTATGATTTGGCGAAGCGGCGACACCCTCACATCTCCCGCAGCGAATATGCCGTCGGTGCTTGTTCTCATGTACTCGTCCGTCTTTACAAAGCCGCGCGGGCAAAGCTCCACAATCCCTTTAAAAAGCTCCGTCACCGGCGTTATGCCTATGGCGATGAACACCCCCGATACGGGAAGCGTCAGCACCGCGCCCGATTCCGTGTCCCTTGTGCTTATGGAGCTGACCGTGCCTTCGCCGTTTATGCTGTCGGCTACCGCGTCGATTATAAGCTCTATGTTGGGTATGGATTTCGCGCGGTCAACAAGCATTTTCGCGGCGCGGAATTTTTTGCTTCTGTTAAGCAGATACACCCGCCGGCATAGCGAGGAAAGATATATCGCGTCCTCAAAGGCGGTGTTCCCGCCGCCTATCACGGCGACGTCCTTTCCTTTAAAAAACATTCCGTCGCAGGCTGCGCAGTAGGATACCCCCGCGCCGAAGAGCTTCTCCTCGCCCGAAACGCCGAGCTTTTTCGGCTTGGCGCCCGTGGCTATTATGATCGCCTTCGTCTGATAGACGTTTCGCCTTGTGCGAACGGCTTTAATCGCCTCGCCCGCGCTGTCGATCGCCCTGACCGACTCTTTGGAAAATTCAACGGGGAACTTCCTTGCGTGAGCCTCCATAGCCTCGGCAAGCTCCTCTCCCGACGGGCAGCTCCCGAAGCCGGGGTAATTGTCTATCTCGCTTGTTTTTGCCGCCTGTCCGCCCATGGCGGCGCCCTCAAGCAGGAGCGTTTTAAGCCCTCCGCGCGAGGCGTATATCGCGGCGGCAAGTCCGGCGGCGCCGCCGCCTATTATAACAACATCGTATATGCTTGTGTTCTGCATAATATTCACCCGCTTTATTTTTTATATTTCTCAACAATATATCTGGGACGCCGTTTGACCTCCCTGTATATTTTTCCGATGTACTCTCCTATAAGACCTATCGCCACCATCTGCACGCCGCCTATAAACCATATCGAACACATCAGCGACGCCCAGCCGGCGTTTGTATGTCCCATTATCTTCTGCGCTATCGCGTATATTGCCATGACAAGCGCGAACACGCACGCCAAGGCTCCGAAGGCCGTCACAAGCTTTATCGGCTTGACGCTGAATGAGGTGATTCCGTCCATAGCGAAGGAGATCATCTTTTTAAGCGGATATTTCGACTCCCCCGCGAAACGCTCCTTGCGGTCGTAATACACGCTTGAGGACTTATACCCGATAAGAGGCACCATGCCGCGCAGGAAAAGATTGCGTTCGGGAAATTCCGCAAGTCCCGCCAAGGCGCGCCTGCTCATAAGGCGGTAATCGGCGTGGTTGAATACCATATCGACGCCCATGCCGCTCATAAGCTTGTAAAAGCCGACAGCCGTGGTGCGCTTGAACCATGTGTCGGTGTCGCGCTTGTTCCTCACGCCGTATACGATGTCGCTCCCGTTTTCAAATTCGCGTATCATTTGAGGTATTACGGCGATGTCGTCCTGAAGATCGGCGTCGATCGAGATAGCGCAGTCGCACTCGTCCTTTACCGTCATAAGTCCGGCGAGCAGAGCGTTCTGGTGTCCGGTGTTATGCGCAAGCTTAATGCCCGAAACGCAGATATAGCCGCTGCTCAGCTCGTCTATTATTTCCCATGTTTTGTCCTTGCTGCCGTCGTCCACAAAAACGATGCGCGAAGCCTCGGTGATAAGCGACTCGTCCTTCATCTCCTCAAACAGCTCAATAAGCTGCGAACAGGTCTCGCGAATGACCGGCTCCTCATTGTAGCACGGCAGAACGATATATGCTGTAGTCATTTTATCCCTCCGATAATTATATTACATATATTATACAACATCAGCCGGAATTTAACAAGGGGTAATCGGCAAAAAAGTAAAAAAATATGTATATTGGACGAAATATCGCGCTGTTTAATAACGGAATTGCGTTTTAGTTCGGATTCATCTTATGGGGGTTATCGCCCCCACTGCGAACCGTTGTCCGCAGCGGACGGAAGGACAACGGAATTGCGTTTTCGTCCATATTCCTGTGAGGGGGTTATCGCCCCCGACGGATTACGCATAAATTCACAATCTCTCCCTCACCCCGATTTTCATTTCCTTTGTTCGCCCAAAGGAAACGAAACAAAGGAAACGGCGCATAGGGCGTTCCCCCCTATGTACCCCCTATGGGGCGCAAACACTGTGCAGTTGTTGCCGTGGGCGCGGTGCGCATTGAGGGTTTTGTTTGTAATCCGCTGCGGACGGCGGGATTGTGTTTTTATCCATATTCTGTGACGGGGGCGATAACCCCCATCACGGTAACGCGGATAAAACCGCAAGCAAAAAAATAACCCCTTTTTCCCGAAACTTGAACCGATAGGGGAAAAAAT
>CAZCZR010000100.1:0-4165 GCA_964503455.1 uncultured Lachnospiraceae bacterium
CTCAAAGTAAATGCAATCGTAAATTGCACTGTTGCATTTACTTTGGGAATTTACCCTCCACAAAAATTCGTGGGAAAATCGGAAAAAAGTCTTGACAAATAGGCTTTCTCGTGTTATACTTATTAAGTTGACAGATGAAAGATGGCCCGGTAGTTCAGTTGGTTAGAACGCCAGCCTGTCACGCTGGAGGTCGTGAGTTCGAGCCTCATCCGGGTCGCCAAAGCGCTTGCATATCGCAGGCGTTTTTTCTTGCCGAAAAAGATATCCGAAGTCTAAGGATAACGCCGGTATTCAGCCTGCCGGCAGTTGAATCTCAACGGTTTTTAAACAGATTTTTCAACAAATAACATCAAATGTATTGACAAAAGGCGATAAAAATTATATAATAAGTATATATGTATATTTACACCCGAAATCTGCTATGTATAGTTAAGGAGGAATATATAATGCAATGCAAAAACTGCGGAGCAAAGGTTTCCAATAAAACAGAAATATGCCCCAAGTGCGGGGCGATTGCCAAAACGGGAGAAATGCCCGTTGCGGAACAGGAGGATTACTTCGCTGACGAAACGGCGGAAGTTAGCGCCGAGACCGCTGCCGATGAAAACGCGGCTCAAACACCGGAGAATACCGCCCCTGAAACCGACGACGGGGAAACATCGCCCGAGACGCTTTCCGAGGAAGAGATAAAGGAACGCAACGAGCAGAACAGAATCAATCAGAATAACAAGACGGAAGAGGATAAAAAGGCTCAGCTTGAAGAAATCAACCGGCGCAGAAACGCTAAAAGAAGCCGTCAGCGCAGGAACAGAATCATAGTTATAGCTATTCTTGTGGCGCTTTTGGCTGCCGCGGGAGGCGCGGCTGTGTATTTGTACCGCGAGGGCTTTAAGGAGGATACGACTCCGGTTATCGAAACTCCCCAGCCTACTTTGCCTGCTTTCTCGCTTGAAACGCCTACCCCTGACCCGAACGCTACCCCCGACCCCAACGCTACACCCGATCCGAACGCGACGGCTGCTCCGGCGGAGGGAACTGCCGCTGACGGCACAACTGCCTCATCGGGAACGGCTGCGTCGGCGGGAACGGCATCTTCCGGCGGCACTTCTTCCGGCGGCACGGGAACGGGCGCAAGCACGGGAAGCTCCGGTTCAAGCTCAAATACAACAAGCTCAAATACGTCAAGCTCAAACAAGACAAGCGGCTCAAGTACTTCAAGTTCGGGTAAGACAAGCTCAAGCACGTCAAGCTCAAGTACTTCAAGCTCGGGCAAGACAAGCTCAAGCGCTTCAGGTTCAAGCGGCGCAAGTTCGGGCTCTTCGCAAAGCACGCCTTCGGCGGTTGTCGCATCGGGATACGAGGACACGCCCTCCAAGCTGGTATACGGCAAGAGAGTCGATTACATGAAATCCGGCGGCAATCCGATATTCGCATTTGCCTGCGGAAACAGCACGTGCTACGCATATGTGTCCTACGGCAGCACCACAGCCGATGTGGAGAACAAGTATTTCCTTGTCACGCTGAAACCGTCGGGCGCGGTGTACTTCGGCGAGCCTGTTTATGATGTGGTGCATATGACCGATATGCACGCCGGCGGATTTATTATTCCGGAGTCGTCTATACGTCTTGTGACCGACGCGGATATTGCCGGATTTACAAAGGAGCAGATCGCGTATGCGAGAAACGAGATCTACGCGCGCCACGGCAGACGCTTTGACGAAAACAAGTATGCGTCGTTCTTTGCGGGCAAATCGTGGTACAGCATCAATCCCGAATATAACTACAGCGACGACCAGAGCAATCTGTCCGCAATAGAGAAAAAGAACGTGGCTTATCTTTTGGCAAAGGAAACGGAATAACGGACGATGTTTAAAATATTAAAAACCGACGGTCTTGCAAGACGCGGCGAGTTTAAGACGGTGCATGGCACCGTGCAGACCCCCGTGTTTCAGAATGTGGGAACGCTTGCGGCGATAAAGGGAGCCGTATCTGCGCAGGATTTGAAAAATCTCGGCTGTCAGATAGAGCTTTCGAACACGTATCATCTGCATCTGCGTCCGGGCGACGAAACGGTAAAAAAGCTCGGCGGTCTGCATAAATTCATGAACTGGGACAGACCGATACTCACCGACAGCGGCGGTTTTCAGCTGTTTTCCCTTGCGGGGCTTAGGAAAATCACGGAAGAGGGTGTACATTTCGCTTCTCACATTGACGGAAGGCGCATCTTTATGGGGCCGGAGGAAAGTATGCAAATACAGTCAAACCTCGGTTCCACAATCGCTATGGCGTTTGACGAGTGTGTGGAAAATCCGTCAACATACGACTATGTGAAAGCGTCGGCTGAAAGGACATACCGCTGGCTTGTGCGGTGCAAAGCCGAGATGGAACGGCTCAACAGCCTTGACGGTACGTTAAACCGTCATCAGCTTCTGTTCGGGATTAATCAGGGCGGAGTGTATGAAGATATAAGAGCGGAGCATATGAAAGAGATAGCAAAGCTCGACCTGCCCGGCTATGCCATAGGCGGTCTGGCAGTGGGGGAGAGTCATGAGGAAATGTACCATATCCTTGACGTTGTGCTTCCTTACGCGCCCGAAAACAAACCGCGCTATCTTATGGGAGTCGGAACGCCGTCCAATATAATAGAGGCTGTGGCAAGAGGCGTGGACTTTTTCGACTGCGTAATGCCTTCAAGAAATGCGCGCCACGGATTTTTATTCACGCGCCACGGCACATTGAATATGATGAACAAGGTTCACGAGCTTGATACGCGGCCCATCGACCCCGACTGCGGATGCGAGACGTGCCGCCTGTATTCGAGGGCGTATATACATCATCTCTTTAAAGCGAAGGAGATGCTTGCGATGCGGCTTTCGGTTATTCACAACCTGTATTTTTACAATGAGCTTATGGCAATGATACGCAAAGCGATAGAGGACGGTACTTTTGCGGATTTCCGCCGGGAGTACTCGCCCATGCTTGATAAAAGAATAAAGGAATAATTTATCGGACAAAACGTAAATATCAGCGGAAGTCTTTTTTCGGACAGCCGCTGATATTTTTTTAAAATATTTTATTTTCTGACCAATTTGCCCATGCCGCTTTTTTCCGCGGCGGTCAGCACGGCGGTTATAACTGTCACGTGTACGGGGAACTGCACGGCGTTTTTGATTATCCGCGCGTATTTGAACACTGCCATGGCTTTTTGGTACATAACGGACAAAAACCATGTATTTAGGATTATGTTTACAAAAAGCGTGTTTACAAATACGGCAATTATTACCGGTATCAATATTTTTTTGATCGGCTGCCGGTACAAAAGCAGTCCGTACACAAAGCCTCCGATTCCCGCCGAAAGCGTGAACCCGGGGAAAAACGCCCCGCCGGAGGGATTCAGTATATATCCCAGCACGTCCGCCGCCATAGCCATTACAGCCGCAGGCACCGGCCCGAGCAGATATCCTGCCGAAGCCGTCGCGATAAAGCCGAACGAGATTCTGTTGTCGGGCGAGAGGGGCAGCTTTAAATACCCCAGCACGACCGACAGCGCCGCGAACATTCCCGCAAGGGCGATACAGCGTATATTGGCGGCGTTTTTCGCCGACAGCGGTATCCCCCGAAGAAGCTCCGTCACGGGCAGAAGTTTTTGACGCGGTAACGGTTTTGACGCGGCGGCGTTATTGACGGTTGTTGATTTTGGCATAATAAAAAAGCTCCTTTCCGATAGAGTGTTGCCTGGAGGTCATACTCTATCGGAGCTTCTCGCGCAAATATGCAATAGCATATGCGCACACGCTCCGGAGCTGACGCAGCGGGATGCGGAAAATACACCGCCCACGGCTTTGCCGAAAGTTCGTCCGAAAAGCAACTCCCCGTCTTTTCGGCACTACAGGACACACCGATTAATCACGGCGTTTCCTTACGCGTATTTTCCTACTCTGTTGATTTTTATTATACACTTGTTTCCGCGAAAAAGCAAGAATTTTTTTCCAAACCGTGCTTATATGAGCATATTACACAAAAGGGACAGTCTGCCGGCAGACAGGTGTGTGGAATATGTACGCTCCGATGAGGATCACAGCTATTACACTGTTTCGCTTTCTTTGCGGGCATTTTTAAATTCTTCGGGCGTCATGCCTACATATTTTTTAAATGCGCGGTAGAA
>CAZCZR010000101.1:0-4150 GCA_964503455.1 uncultured Lachnospiraceae bacterium
TTACTCATTCTATATATTTCCGCCTTTTTGCGGTCTGGAGTTTTTTAACATCCCCACCTTACAGTATTTATCTTACGTCTACATCCTTGCCCTCAAGAATGGTATTCATCGTCCTTGCGGCGCACATCTTTCCGCACATACTGCACGTATGCTTTTCCTCCGGCGGGAGCTGATCATAAAAGCGCTTGGGCTTTTCCGGCTCTATCGCGTATTTAAACATCTCATCCCAGCATACTCTGCGTCTTGCGTCGCTCATCTTGTTGTCAATATCACGCGCGCCCTTTATGCCCTTGGCAAGATCGCCCGCGTGAGCCGCTATCTTCGCAGCCACTATTCCCTCTTTTACGTCATCGGCGTCCGGCAGACGAAGATGCTCCGCCGGCGTCACATAGCACAGAAAATCGGCTCCGTTCGCGGCGGCAACAGCGCCGCCTATAGCGGAGGTTATATGGTCGTAGCCGGGCGCTATATCCGTAACGAGAGGACCAAGCACATAAAACGGCGCGTTATGGCAAAGGCGCTTCTCAAGCTTCATATTCGCGGCTATTTCGTCTATCGTCATATGCCCTGGGCCCTCTATCATCACCTGAACATTGTGATCCCATGCCCGCTTTGTAAGTATGCCAAGCTCCACAAGCTCCGTTATCTGCGAAGCGTCCGTGGAGTCGTTGGTGCAGCCGGGGCGGCACGCGTCGCCGAGGCTTATCGTAACATCGTATTTTTCAAGGATGTCAAGCACCTTGTCATAGTATTCGTAAAACGGATTTTCGTTCCCCGTCATTTCCATCCACGCGAATATAAGCGATCCGCCGCGCGACACTATGTTGGTGAGCCTGCCGGTCTGCTTGAATACTCTCGCGGCGGCGCGGTTTATTCCGGCGTGGATCGTCATAAAGTCAACGCCCTCTTTCGCATGAGCCTCTATGACCTCCAAAAATTCCTCCGCCGTTATATCCTTAAGCTCCTTGTCAAGGTAACCCACAGCGTCATACATCGGCACCGTGCCTATCATAGCGGGCGAACAATCCACCAGCTTCTGTCTGAAATCATGCGTCTTGCCGTAGCAGCTGAGATCCATTATGGCTTCCGCTTTCATATCTATGGCAAGCGTTACCTTGTCCATTTCCTGAGTATAGTCGGTGCAGTCCTTGGATATGCCGAGATTTACGTTTATCTTGGTGCGCATACCCTCGCCGATGCCCTCGGCGCTTAAAGCTTTATGCAGCTTATTCGCAGGTATTGCGACAGCGCCGCGCGCAACCTTTTCGCGCACCTCCTCCGCGCTCATGCCCTCTTTTGCGGCAACCGTTTCCATTTCCTTTGTTATGATGCCCTTTTTGGCAGCGTCCATCTGTGTCGTATACATATCATTCCGTCCTTTCATATGATCCGGTACAATGTTTCCGGGCAAGCCTAATAAAAACCCCGCACATACAGCGCGGGGCAATACATTCTGAGCTTTTCATCCCCTTGCGGCATTATCCGCCGGGTGTACCGCGCGTCGCGGTCGGGTCGAGGTCGAACCTCCTCTCAGCTTATGCTCCCCTGTGTGCTTTTATTGTACCATATTATTGCATATCAGTCAAGGTGTTTTCGGAAAATTGCCGCGGTTTAAATTAATCGGATCACATTTTTATTGCAAGCATTTCTTAAAACAGGCTTATATCCATATTCCCCAATCGCCGTAATCAAACGTGCCGCTGCCGTGATGAAGCTTTCCGTCAGCCTTAAGCTGTTTGAGTTCATCTCTCATACGAATTAAAATTTCCGGCTGTATATCCAGCGAATGATGCGCAGGGAATAACCTTTTAACGGGCAATGACGCAATTTTTTCCAGTGAAATAAGATATGCCTCCGGGTCAGTGGACGGATAATAAGCAAATAATATGTCTTTATAAACCAAATCACCCGTAAATAAATATTCTCTATCACTTTCCCAAAAGCATAAATGCCCCGGCGAGTGTCCCGGCGTATGTAATACTTCGATTCGCCTTCCGCCAATATCAATTACATCATGGTCTGATAAAACTTTTGCCGGCACGCCCTGAAAAAGCTCATAATCATTTACATCAAATCCATCAGGTAAATCACACCGGTCAACTACCATCTCTTTAATAGTTTCCATTGACAGCGGAAATTTTCCGTTCAGCCAATCCAATTCCTCGGAGTGTGCATAAAAATCACTAAAGTATTTATGCCCTCCAATATGATCCCAGTGAATATGAGTAGCAACCGCTGTAACAGGCTTATCGGTAAGTTTAATTACCTCGTCGAAAATATTGCATATCCCCAGTCCCGTATCTATTAACAGACTGCGTTTTGTACCATTCAAAAGATAACAATGCGTTTCCTCCCAATGGCGGTATTCGCTGATAATATATGTGTCATTATCAATTTCATCTATGGTAAACCAATCACCCATGTTTAATATTCCTACTTTCCGAGATACGAAAAATGCATATAATCATTGGATGAGCTCCATGCGTTTCCGCCCCATGCCCAGCCGTACTTGGCAAAGGTTCTCACCACTATGCCGTCAGGCTCGATGGAATACGGATCGCTTCCGGGGCGCCAGTAAGAGCCGCTGTAGATATTTCCTCCCCTGATATAATAGTTCTCGTTATAGTTAATGTCAATGCACGTGCCGTAGCTATGCTGCGATCTGGAGCCGGACGAGGCGACATCGCGCCAGCAGTAACCGCCGACATCCTTTATCGGGAACTGCGAGCTGTCATTGAAAATCTCGGTAAATATCGCCTTGACGTCCTCCGCCAGAGCTTTATTCACCTCAATTGCCGCTGTGGACGCCGTCTTTGTTCCGTCGGATTTCAGCTTCCATACATCAACCGTGACCGTCGTCATATTCGCGTCCGCTATATCCTTTGAGGCGTACTCTTCCGAGCCGCCGAATATACGCGCGTATTTTTCATCTGTGCCGAGGCTTAATTTAAACACCGGCGCGGTGATTATCGGCTCCGCCGAAACAACGTCCACCGGAGATGAAAATGCCGTCACTCCGTCCTCGTATACAGCCGCCACCGATACGCTGCAGCTGCCTGACGGAAGCTCCTGCGTCAAAACGTCCGCCCCGACGGTTTCCGTCATCTCGGCGGCGCCGTCGCGCTTGACAATAACATAATAGCCGTCGGCATCGGGTACGGATTCCCAGCTGACGCTCTTTTCCCCGCCGGTAACAGCGGGAGCGGTGTAGAGCTTCAGCGAAGTACCCGCGTACTTTTCACACGCCCTTGCCGCTATGGATGCAGCCTGCTCGCGCGTGGCTCCGCCCAAAGGCTCAAAGGCTCCGTCCATGCCGTTCATGATACCCGCGTCGGTGAGAGCCGCGACATACGGGCGCGCCCATACCGCTATTTCATCGCTGTCGCTGTACGCCGCAAGCGACGCCGTATCTTCCTTTACTTCAATATCCGCTTCCGCTGTGCGGATAACGCGCACAAGCATTGCCGCAAGCTCCTGGCGCGTCAGCATCCTGTCCGGCATGAACTCCGTGTCGGTCACTCCCGAAACAATGCCGTACATATACGCCGCCGTTACATACGCGCTTGACGTGTCCGAAAACGGCTTCGTGTCCCAATACGGCATCGCCTCGCCGCTTAGCTGCGTATACAGCTTCATCGCCAGCTCGCAAAATTCCTCTCTCGTGATATTTCCCCGCATATCCTCCGCCGCAAATTCCGGCGTGATGAGTCCCGTTGCGCTTGCAAGGGCATAGTCCTGCGCCGCCCATTGGCTTAAATCCGACGCCGAAGCCGTACATACCGCCGCCGCGCTTATTATTACCGCCGCCGCTGCGGTTAATATCCGTTTCCTCAAGGGTATTCCTCGCTTTCCGATTTGTTTGTGTCCTTTTATCCCTTTGTCAGCCTGTCAGTATGCTTTTATTATACAGCATTGTTCGCCGGTTGTCAAGTAAATATTACAAAGTTATTAAATTATTAATATTTTTGTAATCTTCGTGCAACAAAAGAGGCTCCCCGAAGGGAACCTCTCTGTTACGGTTTATATAAAGTTACTCTGCCCGCGAATCAATTCATTCGGGTAAAATACCGCGTTTTAATTAATTGGCAGGTGTTACCTTAACTGTTATATCATTCGTACCGTCGTTGAATGTATAGCTGTAATCTGTATT
>CAZCZR010000102.1:0-1699 GCA_964503455.1 uncultured Lachnospiraceae bacterium
GATTATAAACATCTGCTCGATGATGTCAGAGCTTGGCCGTGAAACCGTATCGGCATACGCTGCTGCAAAGGGCGGTCTTAAGATGCTGACAAGAAACATCTGTGCAGAATACGGCGCTTACAACATCCAGTGCAACGGCATAGGTCCGGGTTATATCGCTACACCGCAGACGGCTCCCCTCAGAGAGAAGCAGGCTGACGGTTCGCGTCATCCCTTCGATCAGTTCATCTGCGGCAGAACACCCGCAGGCAGATGGCTTCAGGCTGAGGAGCTTACAGGTCCCGCTGTATTCCTCGCATCCGAAGCTTCAAACGCTGTAAACGGTCACGTTCTCTATGTTGACGGCGGTATCCTTGCTTACATCGGCAAGCAGCCGTGATGATAATTTAGTAAAATACTTACGGGGCTGCGGAAAATCCGCAGCCCCTTTTTCACGCAATAAAGCGCCGGTCATCGCGGTTTTTCCGTCAAGGGCCGGCGCTTTGCGTATATTCTATCCTGTTTATCTTATTTTAGCCTGTTTTATCCTACTCGGTGTATACATTTCCCGTTTCGTCAATAACTCTTTTTACGATTCCCTCGGTCGCGTCTATATCAACATAGCAGTTTTCGGGTCTAAGCACCGAGCGTACCCACCATGTCACAGGGTCGAGCAGTACACCTGTGCGGAAGCTGTACGTGCCTGTTTCGGGATCGTACTTCACTCTAATCATACCATTGTATGACATTGTCTGGAAATAGCTGCTGTCTCCGTCGGGATCGTTGAGCTGTGCCGCCGCGTCATTTATCGCCGCCGTCATTTGATCCTCAATTGGGATTACGAATACAACCTTGCCGTTGTCGTCAACGACTATGCGCTTGTAGTAACGGTCGTGGTCGTCACGGTCGAAGTCCTCCTGCTCGGCGGGAGTGCCTACAAAATAATCCTCGCCCTCAGCTATAAACTCGCTCACATCTCTCGTGCCGACAAGATACGTCTTTTCCTTTGGCTTTTCGCCTATTTGGTACTTCATATAGATCGTGCCGTCATCCGACTTGATTTCCACGAAGTCACCAACTCCGCCTGAAAGACCCGTCACCGTAATATCCGCCAATACACTGTGCAAATAATCAAACTTCGATATATTTTCATCATTGATATGCCGGACGGAAAATTCTCCCCTTATGCTGTCATCGGTTACCGTTACATTGTCATACGGATCTATAAACACGCTGAACATATTGTCGTTCGCATCCATTCCTCCGGCGGAGATTTGCGCACGTTGTGTTTTTGCGTTAAACAATACAGTTTGTTCGTCCGCGTTTGCAATTGTAAAATCGTCCGGCAGCTTTGACTCCACAAGCTTATCAAGGTAAACCTCTTTTGTGTCGCGTGAGCGGTTGAAGTTATAGCTCACGCTCTGATATTCTATGCGGTCATCGTTTGTGATTTGAAGAAAGCTCGCATCAACTCCTATATCTAGCTTTATGCCGTCAATCGGAAGACTCTCGACAGATATATACGTGCGGTATGTCTGATACTTATACTGACCCGTGTTCGGCAGCGGCGAAACGACTACGGGGAAATTCTCCGCCAGTATCTCGCCGTTGCGCGTTATTGTCGCCTCGCCCGAAAGAGATTGATACTGTTTGCCTCTTGTGTAAAAGGTCTCGTTCACCTTCGTAAGCTCCAGCGTGTACGCGTCCGTGCATACAGGCT
>CAZCZR010000102.1:1799-4056 GCA_964503455.1 uncultured Lachnospiraceae bacterium
GGGAATGACTTTATGGTTTCTTCTTCCTTTATTATCGAACTCACAGGCTCGGCAGTCCATGCCGCCGTAAGCTTTGTCACGCCGAGAAGGCTTGAATATGACGCTGTTGCACTGCTCGCATCGCAATACAATGAGGAGCCGCCATATGTCATGCCGCCCCATTCAAGCTGCTGTGAATTGCCCATGTTAACATATACATAATTTGCATCATACGACACCTGCGGAGGCTCCGCATCGTTTTTCGCCTGCACAAATGCGGAAAATACAGTACTCATCATCAGCGCGGCAAGCACCGCGGCACGTGAGCATACCTTATTAAATTTTGAATAGGATTTGTTTTTCATGATAAATTCCACTCTTTCTCTTAAGATTGTTTTTCTTTCGCCCAGAGCAGCCGCGCCGTACATACGATAGCGGTTCTTTTTCACTATCGAAAGCATGGTCATGGCGTAACGGCGCTTTTCTTCAAAGTCCATTCTTTCTATCGCTCTCTCATCGCACGACAGCTCGCAGTATCTGTTGATGTGCCGCTTTAAGGCATATACGAACGGATTGAAAAAATGTATCGCCGCCGCAAGCTCCGCGGCTTCTTTATACAGTATATCAAGTCTTTTGCAATGCACCAGCTCATGCCTGAGTATCAGCTGCAGGTCATTATCGCTTATGCCCGACGGAATGTATACCGTATTAAAAATAATTCCCGTTATAAACGGCGACATATCGCCGCAGAATACGCGCAGTCCTATATGACGGCGTATTCCCTCTTGACGCCTCATCTCGTCAAGCACCGCTTTTTTATCCGTGGGCGCCGGATATGAAAAGCACAATATCCTCACCTTGAACCACACCGTTTCGGCTATGCTCTTGAGCGTAAGCAGGAGCGCTCCGGCAAGCCACACAAGCGCGGCTATAAGCTTATAAAGCTCTTTTTTCGATGCCCTTATCGGAAAGATCGCGTTTTCCTCTTTTTGAAATAATTCCTCAAGGCGCACATTTTCATAATTCTGCTCTGCCGCCGCGCTGCTTTCCGTAACGGCGGTATTTTGAGCCGCAGCCGTGTCCGCCGCTGCAGCTTGATTTGCCGCTTCGGTATACAAAACGGCCGTTTCCTGCAGCGCCGTTTCCCGCCCCAAAGAAATATCCTTCTCCGAAACGCTCTCCGGCTTAATCAGCGCCGCCGCAGGTATAAGCAGCGCAACAAGCGCGGCGGCTCCCAGATAATACCTTGCGCTGTAGTTGATTCTGTTTCCTATCAGCTTATCCGCTGCAAGTATAACCGCCGTAGCCGCAGCTCCGCAGACTGACATTATGCAAACGCAGATAAATATGTATTTGATCAGCATAAGCACCTCCGGTTTAGATTAGTATAGTATTCCTCTGTTTCCTCACAAAAACGTTCTCACTTCCGTTTGCTTTCCACAAGCTTTATCAGCTCGTCCAGCTCCGCGTCATCAACGTCATCATCATACAGCGCCGCTATAAGACTGCGTCTGGAGCCTTTGTACATTGTTCGCAAAAACTCCTCGGTGTTTTGACGGACGTATTCCTCCTCGGTGATTTTCGGATAATAGCAGTTCGCTCTGCCGCGCTTTTTCGCGTCAAGATACCCCTTGTCCGTAAGACGTATCAAAAATGTGCCGACCGTATTGTAAGCCCATTTCTTTACAGACGATAACGCCTTATGCACCTGAGATACCTCCATGTAATCGTCGCTTTGCCACAGCACCGTCATTACCTCATACTCCGAATCCGAGATCTTCGCAAGCTTTCCCATGTTGTTTCCTCCTTTCCCGACCCGAAAAGCATCATACGCGCTTTTCAGAGCAATCATATTCCTACATCCTGTAGTAGTTATATCTTACACCATGTAGGAGTATTTGTCAAGGGGTTTTATAAAAATTTAAAAAAATTTTTTACTTGCGTTCCATAAAATAATATATTATACTGTATTTAAGCAAAAACGCTTCAGCTCAACCGTTTGGTTAGCCGCGCTATCCAAAGGAGCTGTACACAATAATATAAAACCGCGGTATAATTAATAGCAAAATTTTTTCTGCAACAGCGGATAAATTACTATCAGATAGGCTTGACAAGGACAATTTTTTATGCTATAATTGTTATCAAGCTAACAATAAGGAGGATGTTATGGATAATAACAGATTAGGAATAGAAATAAAAGCTATATCGAATAGAATGATGAGGAAATTTAGTTAAAAATAATTTTAATCTAAAAACATATAATGTGCAGCAAAGACTT
>CAZCZR010000103.1:0-3901 GCA_964503455.1 uncultured Lachnospiraceae bacterium
TGTTTTTAAAAAATTTACCCTCGCGGCGAAAATCCTCCAAAACCGCGCCCCGTCCGAAAGAGGCGCCACGTTTAAGCGTCATCTCCCGTTTCGGGTTTCATCCTCGGAACAAAGATCCTTTCCGTTTCAGGCTTTTTGCGCGATTCGCGGTATCGGCGGATGCGGTCCTCCGCTTCCTGCTGGAAGTATACCTGGCAGTCAAGACGCTTTTTGCCTCTGCCGTCCGCCTTTTCGTATACGCCGCCGGTTTGAATGTAGGAGCGCATTGTGTCCGCAAGCTGCACGTCAAGCACATGGCGCACATCGCGGCGGAGATCCTCGTCAAGCACGGGGAACATTATCTCCACTCTCTTGTCGAAATTCCTCGGCATCCAGTCGGCGCTGGAAAGGTATATCCTCTCATCGCCGCCGTTTGCGAAGCAGTATATGCGCGTATGCTCCAGATACCGTCCCACAACGGAGCGCACCGCGATATTTTCCGAAAGACCGCTTACCCCCGCCTTTATGCCGCAGATGCCGCGCACTATAAGGCTGATCCTTACCCCCGCGGCGCTCGCTTTATATAAAAGCTCAATAATATCCTTGTCTATAAGCGAGTTGCACTTGGCGATAATATACGCGTCCTTTCCGCTTTCGGCGTTTTTGATTTCGTTTTCTATAAGCTCCGCCGTTCTTTTCCTCAGCCACAGCGGCGCGAGTACCAGATGATTCCACTTCCTCGGTTCGCAGAAGCCGGAGATCATATTGAAAAACGCTGTCGCGTCCTCTCCGATGGAGTCGTTGCAGGTCAATATGCCCATGTCCGTGTAAAAACGCGCGGTGATGTCGTTGTAGTTTCCCGTGCCGAGATGCACATAGCGGCGTATGCCGTCCTCCTCGCGGCGCACCACAACGGTTATCTTTGAGTGGGTTTTGAGTCCGAGAAGTCCGTAGATAACGTGACAGCCCGACTTTTCAAGCTTCTTCGCCCAGACGATGTTGTTCTCCTCGTCAAATCTCGCTTTCAGCTCCACAAGCACCGTCACCTGCTTGCCGTTGCCGGCGGCTTCGGAGAGGTATTTTATTATGGGCGAATTGCCGCTTACGCGGTAAAGCGTCTGCTTAATGGCAAGAACGTTCGGGTCGGAGGCGGACTTTTTTACAAGGTCGATCACCGGCGCAAAGCTGTCATAGGGATGATGCATGAGTATATCGCCCTCGCGGATGTTTGAGAATATATCTCCCTCGGCAAGGCGCGGATGCTCCTGCGGCTTTTTCGGCTCGAATTTAAGCTCGGCGCTTCCCTCGGAGTACAGCTTCTCCAAAAAAGTAAGATCCACGGGGCCTGTTACCTTATAAATATCATCCGAATGAACGTCCAGCTCCTTTTTGAGTATGGACAAAAGCTTCTTATCTATATTTTCCTCGACGTCAAGGCGTATAACGCTGCTGCGTTCGCGCTTTTTGAGCTTTTTTGAGATCTCCTCCAAAAGATCCTCCGCGTCATCCTCGTCAATGCTGAACTCCGCGTCGCGCATTACGCGGTAGAAGTAGGAGCAAAGCACGTCATGTCCTGTAAACAGCGACGGCAAAAACGCCTGTATAAGCTTTTCGAGAAGTATATACGTTTTCGAATCTCCGGCGGAGGGCAGCTTGACAAACCGCGGCAGAACGCCCGGTATGGTCACTGTGGCAAATTCCGCCTTTTTCTTGTCCTTTTTGTCTTTCTTTTCCACAAGAGCGCACAGATTCAGCGACTTATTGGGTATAAGCGGAAACGGTCTTGACGAATCCACCGCCATGGGCGTAAGAACAGGGTACACCTCCTCGAAAAAATACCTTTTGGCGTAAGCCTGCTGCGCCGGAGCGAGGTCGGAAAAGTCCCTCAGGAAATATCCCTTGCTTTGCATAAGCGGCACAAGAGAGCGGTTCAGGACCGAGTACTGCTCATCCACCATGGCGTGTGCTTTTTTTAAGATCCTTTCAAGCTGCTCCGAGGCGTTCATTCCTGCGGCGTCGCGCTTTTGAGAGCCTTCGAGGATAAGGTTTTTTAAAGAAGCCACCCTTACCATAAAAAACTCGTCCAGATTCGATGCCGTTATGCCGAGAAATTTCACCCGCTCAAACAAAGGATGCTCCTTATCCCTTGCCTCGTGCAGTATGCGGTAGTTGAAGTCGAGCCAGCTCAGCTCGCGGTTTATAAAATTTTCGCAGTTGTCTGCCATTGCGATCCCTTCTTATTTATATTATTGGTTGTTGTTTGAACCGGTCTAAAATCAATTGAAATATTTTCTGTCAAGACCTCTGTAGAATATTGCCTCGGCGAGGTGATCCTTTTTGATGAACTCGCTGCCGTTCATATCGGCGATAGTGCGGGAGATCTTCAGAATTTTCGATCTTCCGCGGGCGCTGAAGCCGAGGCTGTCGAAAAATTTTCTCATCATAGCGTCTTCCTCGCTGCCCAGCGCGCAGTATTTTTCCAGAAGCTGCGGCGTAAGCTGGGCGTTGGAGTAAATGCCGTCGTCCTTGTAGCGTTCGAGCTGTATTTTGCGGGCGGCTTCCACGCGCTTTTTAACTGTGGCGCTTGTTTCCCCGCCGGATTTTTTGCTCAGCGACTCATATGTCATGGCGGGTATTTCTATCTGGATGTCGATCCTGTCAAGAAGCGGCCCCGAAATCCTGTTTTTATAGCGCAGTCTTTGCTGCTGCGAGCAGACGCATTTGCGCCGGCTTGAACCGAAATATCCGCACGGACACGGATTCATCGAGCATACAAGCATGATCGAGCAAGGGTAGGTCAGGGTGGCGTTTACGCGCGAGATCGTGATGCTGCCGTCCTCAAGCGGCTGGCGCAGGACCTCCAGCGCGTCGCGGCGGAACTCCGGCAGCTCGTCCAGAAAGAGAACGCCGTTGTGCGCCAAGGACGCTTCGCCCGGCTTCGGTATGGTGCCGCCGCCCGATATTGCGGAGGCGGATACGGTATGGTGCGGACTTCTGAAGGGCCGCTGCGTTATAAGCGGCTCTCCCTCGTCCAAAAGTCCCGCGACGGAATGTACCTTTGTGACCTCAAGCGCCTCGTCAAAGGAAAGATCGGGCAGTATGGTCGGTATGCGTTTGGCAAGCATACTTTTTCCCGATCCGGGAGGGCCTATAAGAAGGATGTGATGCCCGCCGCTTGCCGCCACCTCCAAAGCGCGCTTTCCCGCAAGCTGACCCTTCACGTCGGAAAGATCCGGCAGCGAATCGGCCGCGGCGCGGCGCAGATTCCGAATATCAACGGTGTGCCTTTCTATGGGAGATTGTCCCGAAAAATGAGCGCCCAGATCATCAAGACTCCCCACCGGAAAAACAATGGCTCCGTCAATCACGGCGGCTTCGTCCGCGTTCGCTTCCGGTACAAAAAAATACCGGCAGCCCGCGTTAAATGCCGAGATCACCATGGGAAGCACTCCCTTTACCGGCATGACGCTTCCGTCGAGAGAAAGCTCTCCTATAAATACGGACGTTTCGGGGGAAGCGACACTTATCTGACCCGATGCCGAGAGTATGGCAACGGCGATGGCGAGGTCGTGGTGCGAGCCTTCCTTGCGGAGCGAAGCCGGAGCGAGGTTGACCGTCACGCGCGCCGAGGGGAAACGGTAACCCCTGTTTTTTATAGCGGCGCGTACCCTTTCCTTGGACTCCTTAACCGCCGCGTCGGGCAGACCTATTATGTCAAAATTCACCATGCCGCGCGTCATATCCGTCTGCACCGAGGTCAGGAACCCTTCGATGCCGGAAAGTCCGACACAGTGTATGCTGCAGCTGTTCATATACAGAATCACCTCTTGAGAAAAAACGATTTATATATATTATATCAGACAAATATCCGTTTGGCAATAGTTTTTTTGAAATTAAAACAAGCTATGCGCCGCCTTGATTT
>CAZCZR010000104.1:0-3806 GCA_964503455.1 uncultured Lachnospiraceae bacterium
TGTTCAGATACTGATATACACTATATGTGTCATCTACCAACTCCCAATAGTAACCATTCCAGCTGCTGCCGCCGTTAGGTTCCCATGCGATGTTTGTAACTGTCGAGCCGTCTAGCTTTACATATACTGTTTCGTCGGTAACTACGCTGTCATCAACTGTATTCGTTTCTGTATCAGTTGTGCTTGTTGTTTTAATGCTGTCTGCCTGATAAACAATCTTGCCAGTGCCGTTCATTGTGAGTGTGCCGACATGAACTTGACCTAAAACGCAAGCCGACTCACCAATATACACATCGGCGTTTTCAGCGCAAATATTACCCTGAAGGTATGAAGCACCGCCTTGATTAAAATCAAAAGTTGTTGCATTGGTTGTAATGTTTCCTTTGATATCCGACTGACCGGACATTGTAACCGTGAGAGCGTCTACGTAAATATTAGCTGAAATCTTCGCGGTTTCAAGTTTTACTTCTTCTTCACCGTTGCTTATATAAAGATCAACCGAATCAGGATTAACCGGCAAATACTTAGTCATATAAGGATATACACTGGTGTCAAGATAGCTAAGGAAATCGCTTTCATTGGAGCGCATTACCGTTGTGTATGACTGGGGAACAGTATATACACCAGAGTCGGTGTAATTGCCACCACCGATCATCGCGTTCTGAAAACTGTCATTCGTGTAATCCTTAACATAAATCTTTGCCTTATGACCTGAATCTGTGCCAATAACCGGAATAACGGTGTTATTTAAAGTCAAACTGTCAATAACAACAATTACATCGTTGCTTGAAACGTCAATTGTTACAGCGTCATAACCTAAATATGTTGTACCTCTAAAGTACGTGTCCTTGGTTAGTGTAATCCTTGATGTGGAGTCGTTATCATTGCCATATTTATTGAAGTTTTCATATAGATAAAAGCCGTCAGTCGACGGAACGGTAACCGTAGTGTTGCAATAACTTTTTTCTGTAGCAGTATCAAGAATCGCGCCGTTTGTGTCCATTTGTGTGCTGTAGCCGGTAATTTGCGAATCACTTAACGGCTGATAACCGTTGAAAGCAACATTAGTACCGTCAGACAGCGGATAGTAATATGTACCCGTGCCTGAAACCAGTACACCGTCAATATAGTTGCCACCGCCTGCTGATGCGTAAATTTTACCGGCTGAATAAACGCTTCCGAGTACATAAGCTGCATTGCCGGTGATGTTTACATCGCCGTTAGCTATAACCGCCAGATTGAACTGACCGTCAGGGTCGTCTGATGTATAACCGAGACTTTCATACGTCTGACCGTCGTATGCCGAAGGCGCTGCTGCCCAAGTGGTTGTCGCAAACGCACTTGCTGTCATCGCCAGCGCGACAAGCGATGACAAAATTTTCTTAACCTTCATAAAAAGACCTCCTTTATTAATTCCGCCCGAACAAATTAAAATAAGGATTGCTGCGGGTATGTGCATGGCGTCCTCAAAGAGGACATTTCTTCTTATTGAATATATTATCACAAACAATATAAAAAGTCAAGCGTTTATGGGAATTTTTTTTAAAAAAATAAGAAAAATTTTCCCCAAAAACACACGCCTTTCAGCAGGCTAAAACGTCTTAAAATTCATATCTGACAAAAAATGAGAAGAAAATTCATCAGTAAGTGAAAGCGCAAGCGTTTCCGTGCGGCTGCGTATATCCTCGCATACGCAAATGCCGTCCGGGTCGGCAGCGATCATAGCCGCCCCGCCGAGGGCGGAATTTCCAACGGTGCGTATTTTTTTCAGGACTGTTTTGGGGAAAAATCCCGCCCGCGCCGCCTTTTTCGGGTTCAGCCTGTAAGAGAACCCTCCCGCCAGATATACCGTGTCAAGCTCCTCCCACGAAACGCCCTCCCGTTCAAGGAGCGTGTCGCAAGCCGCCCTAACCGCGCTTTTTGCCAGCTGCACCTCCCGTATGTCGCTCTGATAAAAGGAAATCCCGTCATAGACCGAGAACCCTCCCTCAAAATACCTGTGCGACAAAAGTCCCGTTTCGTCGATTATGCCGTTGCGCACAAATTCGGCGGTAAGCTCGATTATCCCCGTGCCGCATATGCCCGCGGGCGGCTTGTTCGCCACGGTTTCAAGCTCAAGTATATAGTCGTAATTTTCGTGGTAATAGCGATCGGCGCGGCGTTTTTTCAAGTCGCGGCAGTAAAAGATGTTCACGCCCTCCACAGCGCCCTCTACAGCGCCCGTTCCGTTAGTGATCCTCCCGCCCTCAAAGGCCGGTCCCGCCGCGGCTGACGCAGCCGTGATGCGTCCCCCGGAGGACAGCGCGATCTCGCCGTTGGTGCCTATATCCGTAAACAGCGCGGTTTCCTCCGGCTTGCCGAAGCCGCACATATACATTCCGCTTACAATATCGCCGCCTATAAACGCCGACGCCGCCGGTATTATCGTTACGGGCAGAGCCTTGCTCATACCCGCGAGGGCGGCTGTGTCGGTGCGCACGGTATCGAGCGAGTGCGCCGTGAAGGGATAAGCGCCCAGTCCCGACGCGTCCCAGCCCATAAGAAAATGCACCATTGCCGTATTGGCTGCGATAACGACTCTCTCGGCGTCCTCTCCTTCCGTGACGGCGTATATCCCCTGCTTCAAAAGCGCGGCGATACGCGATCTAAGCAGCTCCGCCCTTCCGTCCGAGGCGGCTTTTATGCGCGAAATAACATCCGCGCCGAGGATCCTTTGCGGATTGACAGCCGAAAATGTACGCGCTATGCCGCCGTTTTTGACGTAGGCGAATACCACCGTGGTGGTGCCGATATCCACGGCGACCGCCGGCGCGCAGTCCGCCGAAAATACCGCCCCCTCGGCGGTGACGGCAGCCGCCATAGGCGCGAGCCTGCGTTTTTTGCACTCCGCGTCCGCGCACAGACTGCAATTCGGACAAACCCTGTTCATTGTGTGTACAAGCTCCTTAAAAGCGAGATCTCGTCCTTATAGCCGTCAAGCTCGTTCGGCGTTTCGAGGTAGAAGGGCAGCTCCCTCAAGCAGGGGTGGTTAATTATGCGCGCGAACGCTTCCGTGCCGATGCTGCCCAAGCCTATTTTTTCATGCCTGTCCTTATGCGACGCGAAGGGATTCTTGCTGTCGTTCAGGTGTACGGCTTTAAGGCGGTCAAGTCCGATTATACGGTCAAATTCCTCAAGCACGCCGTCAAGATTATTCACAATATCATACCCCGCGTCATAGATATGGCACGTATCGAGGCATACGCCGAGCTTTTCGGGCAGCGCCACGCCGTCTATAATGGCTTTAAGCTCCTCAAAGCGCGAGCCGATCTCGCTGCCCTTGCCCGCCATAGTTTCAAGCAGCACCGTGGTTGTAAGCTCCGGACGAAGCACCCTGTCAAGATGCGCGCATATAAGCTCAATGCCCTTTTCAACGCCCTGTTTAACGTGGCTGCCGGGATGAAAATTGTACATATTGCCGGGGACAAGCTCCATGCGTTCAAGGTCCTCGGTCATGGCGATGTAAGCGAAATCGCGCGTTTTTTGATCGGCGGAGCAGGGGTTTAAGGTATACGGCGCGTGAGCGAGTATCACCCCGTACTCCCATTCTGACAAAAACGCGTTTATGTCATCGAAGTCCGGCGCCTTTATACCGCCCCCGCGCGGATTGCGCGTAAAAAACTGAAACGTATTCGCCCCGATTGACTGCGCCTGACGGAGCATATTCATATATCCCTTAGAGGATGAAAGGTGGGAACCTATTGTAAGTGTCATAATTTTCCTCCTGTATGACCGAAAAATTTATTTGCGTAGTTCACCGACGCAAG
>CAZCZR010000105.1:0-3575 GCA_964503455.1 uncultured Lachnospiraceae bacterium
TCTTAAGACCGCCCTTTGCCGCGGCGTATGCCGAAACGGTTTCACGGCCAAGCTCTGACATCATCGAGCAGATGTTTATAATCTTGCCGTGACCCTTCTTAATCATCGAGGGAATAACAGCTTTTGCAACGATAAACGGAGCGTTCAGGTCAACATCAACAACCTGTCTGAATTCAGCGGCTGTCATGTCGCACATGGGTATTCTCTTGATGATGCCGGCATTGTTTACGAGAATGTCGATAACTCCGACCTCCGCCTCTATCTTGGCAACCATCTCATTTACCATTTCCTCATTTGTAACATCACATACATAGCCCTTTGCGTCTATGCCGTCAGCAGCGTATGAAGCAAGACCCTTGTCCACAAATTCCTTCTTGATGTCGCAGAAAACGATCTTTGCGCCCGACTTTGCGTATGCCGAAGCGATAGCGTAGCCGATGCCGTAGGATGCGCCTGTTACAAGCGCTACCTTGCCTTCAAGGCTGAAGTTTAAATAATCACTCATTGGATTCTCCTCCTTATTTCTTCCTTGGGTGTGATGCCCTTATATATTTTAATATAAAATATTAACTGTTTTGCGTGAGCGGATTACTGCAGGGGATCGGGTCTGTAGATGAGATGCGAGTAGTTGCCCTCAATATCTCTGTACCAGTATGTTTTCAGTCCCTTAGCGTTCTCGCTTACATCGTGAACCTCCTCGACTCTTTCGTCAGCTTTCAGCTTTGATACAATCTCGTCAAAAGCCTTGGGCGAAACAGCGAAAGCAAGATGTCTTATACCCGCCATTTTTTCAGCGTCGCCGGCCTTGTCCTCCAAAGCTTTTACGAACTCTATCATGCTGCCGTCGGGGAACTGAAGGAAATATGTACCCTTGCCGTTGTCGTAAACGACTCTGCCGCCGTACATATCCATGTACCAGTCTTTGAGAGCCGCCGTGTCCTTCGAGACTACGGCAACGTGTTCTATTCCGTAGATCATTGTTTTCACTCTCCTTATGATATATTGTGTTCTTAAATTATCTTTTAAATCATTATAACACAAAACACATAAAATTTCAATGCCTTTTTGGTAATTTTTTATTTATTTTCATAAAAATATAGCTTCAAGCTCTTTTTCGCCGAGTTCCCGCGCTTCCCCGGGGGCGAGAGATTCGTCAAGAATCAGAGAGCCTATGGCTGTGCGTTTAAGGCGGACGACCTCCTTGCCGCACTTGCGGCACATACGTTTCACCTGATGAAATTTCCCCTCGCATATCATAATATACACTTCAAGCGGATCGTCGGTAAATTCCAGCACTGCCGGCTTTGCCGTAAAATCGCCAAGCTCCATGCCCTCGGAAAAACGGGCGGCGTCCTCTTTTGTCATGGGTATGTCCGTGCGGACAAAATACCGTTTGTAAACCTCTTTTTTCGGCGAAGTGATCTTATGAGCGAAATCGCCGTCGTTGGTAAGAATAAGAAGTCCTTCGGCATCTATGTCAAGCCGCCCCGCGGGATATGGCGCGAAGCGCGCAAGCTCATCGCCGAGAAGCTCGGTCACGACCGGCTGACGCTTATCCTCCGTCGCCGAGAGATAACCGGCCGGCTTGTTCATCATAAGATAGATATATTTTTTATACACAAGAGTTTTTCCGTATACGCACACCGTATCGCCGGTTTCATCAACGCGCATATCCGCCTCGGACACAGTATGCCCGTTTACCGTGACGGCTCCCGATCTTACGATTTTTTTGATCTCTTTGCGCGAATAGTCCGTAAGAGAGCATATAAACTTGTCAAGTCTCATTTTCCGTACCTCTGTCGGTGACATTCAGATTGCGCATCACCTCGCGCCGCGCCTTCTGCGAATAGCTTGCGTAATAACGGTGCGTCACTTCGATGTTTTTATGTCCCATAAGCTCGGCGACCATTTTAATGTCCACGCCGTCCTCCAAAAGCCTGCACGCGAACGTGCGTCTAAGAGCGTGCGGACGCGTCTTGTCCGGATCGGTTATACCCGCCGCCAGACAGTAATTTTTTATCATCTTTTCCGCTGAGCTTACAGTCATTCTCTTCCCCTGACGGCTTAGAAACACAGCGTTTTTATCCTTCACATTTTCCGCCGAAAGCCGTTCGGTCATATAAGCAAGCAGCTCGTTTTCCACCTGAACGGGCATATATATCTCCTGCTCATCTCCGCCCTTGCGCGTCACGATAAAAGAGGATGTATCGAAGCATATATCATTTATATCAAGATTTAAAAGCTCGCTTACACGCACTCCAGTGCCGAGATACGTCACTATGATAGCAATATCACGCTGTTTTTTATTCTTGTATTCTGTAAGCGCGCGTCCGTTGAAATAGTTTTCGCCGTTGTAGATAACATCAATAAGCCGCATTGTTTCCTGAGTGGAGAGAGGCTTTTTTATTTTTTGATGCAGCGCCATGAAGTCGATCTTGTCGGTCACGTTTTCGGGCAGCTTGTCCACTTTATACAAATAGGTAAAAAGACCTCTTACCGCAGAAAGCTTGCGGTTGATGCCGTAATTGGAATTTCTGCGTTTTTGCACAAGATGTCTGCCGTCGATGGTAACGGTGTCCTGATCGTATTCGCGCAGATACGCTTTAAAATGTATAAAATCCTCCGCCTTGACCTGCTTTAAATGCTCTATTGTAAAATCCTCGGTATTTTCTATTTCCGGGAAACGGTATTTCATGAGAAACTGCAAAAATATCCGTATATCAATGCTGTAGCCGACCTGAGTATTGATGCTTTCGCCGGTGTAGTAGTTCTGTATATACTCGAACACGAAATCCGGCAGCTGCGACAGAAATGCGGACAGCCGCGCGTATTTATTCATCAGTCTTAAGCTCCATAATATAATCGTCCATAACAAAACCGCCGCCGATGTCGGACACTACAGCGTCCGTCACCTTGAAGCCCATGTGCTTGTATATGGCTATAGTATTGTCGTTGTGCTTGTTTACCGTGAGGTATACGGAGCTTGTTCCGGCGTTGTCTGACACGGCATTTTCAAGCATCCGCCGCGAAAGTCCTCTGCCGCGAAAGTCCTTTTTAACGTACAGCTTGCTTAAAAACAGCCGTCCGCCTTCTTCCGGATGCACTCCGCAGTAGCCTGCCGCAGCATTGTCGGAAAATATCATATAATACTTATATCCGTTTTCGATACATTCGGATATAGCCTTTTCCGACTGAAATTTTTCAAGCATATAATCCACCTGAGCCTTTCCTATGATCGGGATAAAATGCTCGTTCCATATTTCCTCCGCCAAGACAGCCGCGGCTGACGCTTCTGACGGTGATATAGCTTTTATTGTATACATATTCGTCCTTCCTTTAATGACATACCTTGCATGGCCCGTAACCGCCGGCTTCAGCCTGCGAACGGGATATAGGCGTTGATGATTTTTTAATTGTACGCTACCTGCGCGGTGATATTTTTTTACCCGCAGGTGTGATATATACAGTTTCGCCGCTGTCAGCGGCGGCACGGTCTGCAGCGATTGCATCCTTAACGGCAGCAGCGTATGAAACATCGGCCATTATAAAATTTATTGCACGAAGCCTCACGCCTC
>CAZCZR010000106.1:0-3386 GCA_964503455.1 uncultured Lachnospiraceae bacterium
TGGCATATTCAATGGGATTTTATGGGAAGGGTTTTATGCAGAAAATGAATAAAAAAATTTATTAAAAAAATCAAAAAAACTCTTGACAGATATGAAAAAAGGGGTTATAATGAGTAATGGTTATTTTGATGAAATGTCAGTATGGGTTTAAGACGGTCAAATCGGGATCGTAAGCATACTACATCAACAACTTACTATAAACAAACTGAAACGGGAGGTGCAAAGATTATGAAAATGACATTTCAGCCTAAAAAGCGCCACAGAGCCAAAGAACACGGCTTTAGAAAGAGAATGTCCGCGTCTTCGGGCAGAAAGATTTTGGCAAGAAGAAGGGCAAAGGGAAGAAAAAAATTATCCGCTTAACTCGGATGACCCGCGGGCAAGAAGCTGTATCGGTTTTTTGCCCTTTTTTTCATAGCGGGCAAAAAGGAAATATGTATGAAACGAGATCAATCGCTGAAACTGAACAAGGATTTCATCAAGGTGTATTCGAGGGGCAAAAAGGCCGTCGGCGCATATACGGCGGTGTACGCTCTTAAAACGTACCTCCCCGCGGGCAGGCTCGGCATTACGGTCAATAAGCATACCGCCAACGCCTGCGGCAGAAACCGTATCAAACGGCTTATCCGCGAATCGGTGAGCGCGAAGTGGGACAGGCTTGCGCCGGGGTATGATATTGTCGTGGTGGCAAGGGCGCGCGCGGCGGGAAAGAGCCTGGGGCAGATTTCGGCGGATATAGGCTACTGCTTCGGTACGCTTTCTTTATATAAGGAAGAAACTCAAAAATGAAAAAACTGTTTTTACTTATGATCGACTTTTACAGACGCCTTGCGCCATACAGGGCAAGCCGCGGCTGCTGCCGCTTTATACCCACCTGCTCGGAGTACGCTTATCAGGCAATAAGCAAGTACGGAGCGTTAAAAGGGGGATTTTTGGCGGCATGGAGAATATTGCGGTGCAATCCCTTCTGCAAGGGAGGATACGATCCCGTGCCGTGAAGAAATTTAACGGCTATCACTTCAGGACGCGCCGCGTCCGGTAACGGAGGAACATATGCATAATATTTTCGAGTATTGCATCACCATGCCTCTGGGCTATATTATCGACTGGATATACAGGCTTATCCCCAATTACGGAATAGCCATAATCATATTCACCGTCGTGATAAAGACTATACTTCTGCCGCTGCAGATAAAGTCCCAGAAGGCGATGAAGAAAACACAGAAAATACAGCCCGTGCTGGCGGAGCTGCAAAAAAAATACGCCAACGATCAGGAAAAGCTTCAGCGCGAGATGATGAAGCTTTACAAGGACAACAATATCAGCATGACCGGCGGCTGTCTGCCGCTGCTGATACAAATGCCTATACTTGTAGGTCTGTATCAGGTTATACAAAGACCTATAATGTATCTGCTGCACATAGATACGTCCGCGTCCGAGTTTATCGATAAGGTCGGCACGCTGCGCGATACCGTCGCGGCGAATTACCCCAATCTTATTTCGCGATATGCTTCGACGGCTCCGGCGGATATTGCAAAGCTGGGGCAGATACAGGTTTCCAAGTGGGCGAGCGTCGTAAACGGGCCGAACGATCCGTGGGCGGTCAACTTCAACTTCCTCGGCATGGACCTTTCGTGTACGCCGTGGGAAGGGCTGTCGCAGTTTGTAAGCGGCGGATTGAAGGATTTCGCGCTTCTGGCGCTGATCATTATACCGATCGTCGCTGTCACGCTTACTTTCCTGCAAACAAAAATAACACAGTCGCAGTCGGGTCAGAGCAGCAGCAGCGCCAATTCCGAAAATCAGACGGCGCAGATGAGCAAGACCATGACTATGATGATGCCTGTTATGACGGGCTTCTTCACACTGACCTTCGCTTCGGGTCTGGGTATATACTGGATCGCTTCGAGCGGGGTGCAGATCATACAACAGATGATATTGAACAAATACTTTGACAGTAAGGAGGATGAGGTAATTGTCACAGTTCCCGAAAAACCAAGTAACAACAAAAGGAAAAAACGTAAATGAAGCAACCGAGCTTGCTTTAAAAGAGCTGGGCGCGCAGCGCGATGACGTTGAGGTGACCGTCATCGAGGAAGGCGCGAAGGGCATCTTCGGCATAGGCGCGAAGGATGCGGAGGTCACTGTAAAAATAAAGGATATATATCCGTTTGCCGCAAAGAGGTTTTTGAGCGCGATTTTCGACGCTATGAGCCTTGACGCGACGGTGAGCGCCGAGATGAGCGGCGCGGATGAGGTAAGCGTCAATCTTGAGGGCGAGAACATGGGTATAATTATAGGCAAGCGCGGCGATACGCTTGACAGCCTGCAGTATCTTACCTCGCTTGTCGTAAATCAGCTGTCGGAGGACTATATAAAGGTGTCCCTCGATACGGAGAACTACCGCGAAAAGCGCACCATAGCTCTTGAAACGCTTGCGGCGCGCCTTGCAAAGAAGGTTAAAAAGTCCGGCAAGAAGTACACTCTTGAGCCTATGACCCCTTATGAAAGACGCATTATCCACGCGACCTTGCAAAACGATGAGGAGCTTGTAACATATTCTGTCGGCGAGGAGCCTTACAGAAAGCTTGTTATCGCCTTGAAAAATCCTAAGGGAGGCAACCGCGCGAAGCGCCCTCCGGCGCAGCCGCAGCCGCAGCGCAAAAAAACCGTTGCGAAAAGGCCCGCTCCCCCAAAGACCGCTCAACCCAAGACCGATCCCAACTACAAGGCGCCGACATATAAGTCCGACTTCCCCCGCAATCAGCGTCCCGAAAGCAAGGACTACAAAAATTTCGACGAGTACCTCGAAAGCCATACCGAGATAAGCAGTCATCTCGACGATGTGCCCGAACAGGATCAGGACTGATAAAATCAAATATCCGAACCGCTCCGGCAGGGGCGGTTTTTGCTTTTTGGGCGAACCGATGTTTGTTAAAATATGATAAAATCACAATTTTTTGGTTTTTTAATGTTTTTTTAATAAAAAAACCTTGACAAACTCTTTAACGAGTGTTACAATTAGAATAGTAAATTATTATACTATGCCCTAAAAGGGTATAAAACGCATGTAGAAGGAGTGTGGAATAATGAAGAAATACATGAAGCCTGAGCTTGAAGTAGTTTCTTTCAGAACGCAGGAAAATATTGCTGCACTGAAAGAATACTACTATGAGGCAACACCGTCTGGTAGCGCAACATCATACAAGGTGTCGCTGTTTCAAATGACCAGTGACGCTAACAGTAACGGTTTAAATGCAGGTTAACGAAATTCAGGTAAAAAGACAATGAATATTTCAACCGTTTCGCGGTTTTTTGACGGCAAAAATCATTCGCAAAATATAATTTTGCCGCGACGATCACGGCGGGGCGGACAGGAAGGGAGA
>CAZCZR010000107.1:0-3330 GCA_964503455.1 uncultured Lachnospiraceae bacterium
ACATAACGTCCGCCATAAGCTCTTTCATGGAATACATCCCTGCGGGTTTTTGGTACATGAACCTCGCCGCCTTGACTGCTCCTACGGCAAAGACCTCTTTGCTTGCGGCGGAGTGCTTTATTTCTATCACCTCATCGGTACCGGCGAATATCACCTCGTGATCTCCCACAATTGTGCCGCCGCGTACCGAATGGATTCCGATCTCATTGCCGCGGCGGGCGCGTCTTACCGCGTGGCGGTCATAGACGTATTCCGGCGGCTGCGAAAGCGTGTCGGATATGGCGTCGGCTATAGCTAAAGCCGTGCCGCTCGGCGCGTCGATCTTCCTGTTGTGATGACGCTCCACTATCTCAATGTCAAAATTGCCCTCAAGTATCGCCGCCGCCTTTTGCGCAAGCATCGTTATAAGATTTATGCCGAGGCTCATGTTCGCCGAGAAAAACACCGGTATCTCCTCCGACGCTTCCTTGAACTCGGCTTTCTGCTCGTTGGAAAGACCCGTTGTGGCGATTATTATCGGCAGCTTCTTCTCCTTGCAGTACGCAAGTATTCCGCTAAGCGACGACGGATGAGAAAAGTCTATCACAACATCGGCTTCCCCCGTAAATTCCTCCGGCGCGGCAAACACCGGATAATCGTTTTTCATCTCGGTATTTATGTCAAAGCCTGCCACGATTTTTACCTCGCTGTCAGCGGCGGCGACGCGGCTTATTACCTGCCCCATCTTGCCGTTGCAGCCGTTCATTATTATTCTTATCATCCCTTGGATCCTCCGTAAACGCGGCGCTACGGCGTATTTTCCGCGTTACCGCTTCTTCGTCTATTCTATCCTCAGCCCGTAATCCTTCATCGCGCGGCGGAGCGTTTCGAGGTTTTCCTCCGTCATTTCGCAAAGCGGCAGACGCAGATTGCCGACATTCCAGCCAAGCATTTTCATCGCCGTCTTTACGGGTATGGGGTTCACCTCTATAAACAGCGCGTTGATAAGATCGAGCATCCTAAGCTGCAGCGCGCGCGCCTTTTCGACCTCGCCGTCAAAGTAATATTGGCATATATTATGCGTATCGCGTGGACATACGTTCGCCACCACCGAGATGACGCCCTTTGCGCCAAGCGACAGCATCGGAACTATCATATCATCATTACCCGAATATATGTGAAGGTCAGGTATTTCAGCGGCTATCTTCGCGCAAAAGCTGATATTTCCGCTTGCCTCCTTGATTGCGACAATGTTATCTACCCTCGCAAGCTCCTTCAGGGTGGGGAGAGCTATGGCTGTGCCTGTTCTTGATGGAACGTTATACAGAATCACGGGTACCTTTACGGAGTTCGCTATCGCTGTAAAATGCTCGACAAGTCCCTTCTGCGTAGCCTTGTTGTAATACGGCGTCACGGACAATACACCGTCCACGCCGTACTTCTCCGCCCTTTGGGAAAGGTATATGGCATGAGCCGTTTCATTGGAGCCTGTGCCTGCTATAACGGGTACTCTGCCCGCCGTATGCTCCACCGCGTACTTTATAGCCGCCAGATGCTCCTCGTCGGGCATGGTGGACGCTTCGCCGGTAGTGCCGCAGATGATTATGGCGTCAGTGCCGTTTTCTATCTGATTGTCGATAATTCGTCCAAGCTCATCATAATTGGTCTTTTGTCCGTTAAACGGGGTTACTATGGCAACTCCCGAGCCGGTAAAAGGCAATGTCTTTGTCATTGATATGACCTCCTTTATATATGCTTACCTGATTATCATATATTTACTTGCTGATTTCCAAATTCTCGAAGCTCCTCAGCGACATGACTACCGCCTGCTCTCTTGTGGCGTTGGCGTAGCCGACGGCTTCCTGCTCCGGCGTGGAGTTGTTCGGCGCGAACAGATTATTGCCTACGCCGCTTAGCACGCCGTATTTTACCATAAAGTACACGCTCGGCTTGGCGTAATCCGATATAAGCTCATCATCGTCAAACTTCTTCACGCCGGAATAATTTATCGTATACTGATCATCGGTGTCAAGCGTCCAGTCGGGCCACTCGCTCCTTTTATACACTCTCGTAAGCATCGCCGCGAGCTGCTCGCGCTCCAAAAGCGCGTCGGGCGCGTATTCCGTATCGCTGATTCCCTTGACGGCGCCTATGTTGTACGCCTTTAAAATATAGTTGCGGTTCTCGCTTGCGGCTATATCCTTAAATCCGCACTCGGAGGACATTACCGCTCTGCCGCCGGTCATCGCCTCGAACAGATTTACCGACACTGCCGCGAACTCGCCGCGCGTTATCGGCGCGGTCATATCCTTGCCCACAAGCACATCGGGGATAAGTCCGTTTTCGGCAGCCTTCTGAAGCTCCGGCGTAGACCACTCCGCCGAATCCGTCCACGTTTCCCACTCGCATATGTAGCCTACGTTCTCGGTTGAGAAAAAGCTCTCCTCGCCGGGGTAGATGTTGTCAACGTATATATCGTTCCACTTGAACCTCTCGCTGCCGCCCACGGCGGGATTCGGCGCGTTGTATATATGCGCGTAGCTCTCGCGCTCGCCGTCGCTGCGGCTGTGGTTATTCGGCTCGCCGCTGTCCCAATTGGAGTAGGTGAACGCTTCGCCCGTTATCCATTCCTCGGAGCCGTCGGTCGTTGTCGCGCCTATCCAATACTGCTTCTTGGTTCCGTTTTCGATAAGCTTTTCTATGTACGTCTGCTCCTCCTCGGAGGTGATCGTCACAAGATGACCGCCCTTCGCTTCGCAGGCGGCTTTCGCCTCAAGCCATGTCATGCTCTCGTCAAGCATCTCGTACCTGTGATTGCCGTACACGCTGTCGGCCACCTGCTGATAGCTTTCGTTGTTCTTATTAAGCACAAAGTCCCAGCTTGACGAGCCGTTCACCTTGCCGGAGTACACTCCGTTTTCAAGCGCGCCGTCAAGATATACAAAGCTGTACGTTGACGGCTTTTCGATCCATTCCGTGCCATCCACTCTCCAGCCGGTATTCGAGGGAGATACCTTTATATAATATGAACCGTCCGCCGCGTTTGACTTGCCGGGCATATTGTAAAATTCAAATATTCCCGTTCCGTCCGCGTTCACGGTAAGCGTCAAGCCGGTCTGTCCCTGCGTCGCGTAATACCATCCCTCATACGTCCCCGTTATATCCTCCGCGTGCGCTGTCGCACACATCAGGAGCATAAACGCGAACACCGCGATGAATTTTTTACATATTTTCATTTGTTTTCTCCTTTTTTTGATTTGCAAAGCTGAAATTATTCGAGCATTTTAACAATGCAGTTGTACAAGATTTTAAAGCAGGATTGTGTTTTCATCCATATTCCCGTAATGGGGG
>CAZCZR010000108.1:0-3121 GCA_964503455.1 uncultured Lachnospiraceae bacterium
TGCTTTTGAAGCGATGGGAGCTTGTCACGGACAGCATCGTAAAGGAGCTTATACCGGACGATTCGTCGCTTACGGCGCTGAATAACAAGGTCACGGCGCTTACGGCAAGGGTAGCTGCGCTTGAAGCAAACGCGGCAACGGTGTAAATTTAAGTAACGGCAGATAAAAAAGCGCGGTTCTTGCAGCCGTTAAAACGCATAGTATATAATAAGGCATTATACGGCGCGGAGAGCCGCGCGCGAGAAAACAGTCAAAAGGAGATTATCATAGTGGAAAAAATATTTAACGGGGCAAGCGTGGCAATAGGAATTTTCGGCGGTATTGCCGCAAAGATCTGGGGCGGCTGGGACGCTATGCTCCATACGCTTATAGTGCTTATGTGCATGGATTACGCAACGGGCATTATTAAGGCGATATATAAAAAAGAGCTGTCGTCCGAGATTGGATGGAAGGGACTGCTGAAGAAGGTCATGACGCTTATAGTGGTGGCGCTTGCGAATGTGCTTAAGGGCGTGATGGGCGATTCGGTAGGCATACGGGAGGTGGTTATTGTGTTTTTCGCCGCCAACGAGGGCATATCGATACTTGAAAACGCGGCAGTTCTTTTGCCGAATATGCCTGACGGGGTGAAAGAGATATTGCTGCAGCTTCGCGGAAACAAAAAAGAGAAATGAGATGAAAGGGGAATGATGAATGAAAACAGCTGACGGATTTACGGCTATGACGGCGCAGGAGCTTGCCGGCTGGCTTGCGGCGCAGAAGGTGGGGCGAAGGATAACAAGGCTGCAGCTGCACCATACATATCAGCCGGACTACGCCGCGTGGAACAAGCGTCCGGACGCGCTTTACTGGCAGAAGGCGATGCGTGATTTTCACGTAAACGGCAGAGGCTTTGCGGATATTGCCCAGCATTTTTCTGTTTGCCCCGACGGAACCGCGGTGAGCGGAAGAAGCCTTGACAAGGATCCCGCGGGTATAACGGGAGGAAATTCGGGCGCAATATGTATCGAGTGCATCGGTAATTTTGACGCGGGCGCGGATGTGATGACATCCGCCCAAAGAAGCGCTGTAATAACCGCTGCCGCCGCGATACTAAGCCGCTTTTCCCTTACCGTTGAGGCGATAACCTATCACTGCTGGTGGACATCGGGCGGCACGAATTTGGGCGATTATGACAAATACAAGTCGGCGAAAACGTGTCCCGGCACAGGCTTTTTCGGCGGCAACACAAGGCAGGCGTTCGAGAAGGAGTTTAAAAAAGAGGTCGAGGCAAAAATGAATAATAAAGAGGAGGAGATAGATTTGGAAGAGCTTGAAGCGCTTAAAAAGCAGGTAACGGAGCTTGCGGAGAAGAACTCAAAGCAGGATGAGATCATAAATATCATGGGCGGTGAAATAGATGAGCTTCGCCAAAAGACACTGCCGAGATGGGACTATATTGATGAAAATATGCCCGAATGGGCGAGAGAAACGATCGCGGAGCTTACGGCTTCCGGCGCGCTGAAGGGCGATTCGGACGGAAAGCTGGGACTCAGTGAAAATATGCTGCGCGAGCTTGTGGTGATCGCGAGAATGATGAAAGCCTGACACGGCGGTATCGTCCGCAAAAAAAATCAAAGCTTAGTCATCACGGCAAGGGGATGTAAAAAACGACTTTTTAAACACTCCTTGTAAAACGTTAATTTTTGAGCGCCGAATCAAAACGGGGGTATATTTATGGACGCGATATTTACAGCAGGGGCGTTTGTCGCGGCGCTTACGGGAGCAGGACTTGCCACGGGAGCGGAGATAACGGCGTATTTTGCGCGATTCGGGATGAAGGGATTTTTCGGAATATGCGCCGCGTCGGTTATATTCGGACTGGCGGCGTATCTTGTGACATCATCGGAGCATAAAAGCTATGACGGCTTCTGCGTGTCGCTGTTCGGACGCGTTGGCGCAAAGGTGTTTGAAGCTGTGTCGGCGCTATTTATGATGTGCGTGTACATTGCAATGATCTCCTGCTCGGGGGAGCTTATGCGGGAGCTGTTCGGACTGCCGGAGCTTCTCGGCGCCGCGGGAGCCTCGGTACTGACTTTTTTGGTGATACTTTCAGGCGGCAGAGGACTTACCGTTGTGAACGGCGCTCTTGGCATTATACTCCCTGCCGGACTGCTTTTGGTGTGCAGACACGTTATGCTTTACCGCCTTGAAGGAGCTTTTGCGCAGTCGGGCGGCTGGGCGGCGTCGGCGCTTTCCTACGGCGGGTATAACCTGCTGACGGCGCTGCCCGCGCTGGTAATATCGGGCGCAAGAATACGTACAAGGCGCGCCGCCGCTGTGACGGGAGCGCTTGCGGCGTCGGCGATGTTTTTGATGATGACGGCTGTATTTGTGACGATCAAAATATTTTACGGAAAGATCCCGCTTGGAAGCATACCGATGCTTACGATAGTGCGCCGCCAGGGACAAACGTTTACGCTTTTATACGCGCTTCTGCTTGAGGCGGCTGTGCTTTCTACGTGCTTTTCATCGGGCATGGGCGCGGCGGAAACGGCGGGCGGAATCTTCGGCAGATGCGGAGCGGTATTGGTATGCGCGGCGGGACTTGCGGCGTATAAGATACCGTTTTCCGCTATTGTGTCCGAGGGGTACGGATTTTTCGGCGCGGCGGCCGCACTTTCGGCGGTTCCGATATGCGTAAGCAAGCTTAAAAGGACAAAAAACAAAGAAAAACGGCGAAAACAAAAGATATTAAGGCGTAGCAGTAACAAATACCCCTAAAGTTGGTTGATTTGAGCCTTGAAAAAAGTTTTTATTCATGGTATTATGTATAAGTCGCGTGGGAGATGACGAAACCGCAAAACCAATCGGCGGGATGTAGCGCAGTTTGGTAGCGCATCTGGTTTGGGACCAGAGGGCCGCAGGTTCAAATCCTGTCATCCCGACCAAGATACGGGAGTTTAGCTCAGCTGGGAGAGCGTCTGCCTTACAAGCAGAATGTCACAGGTTCGAGCCCTGTAACTCCCACCACATGAGGTCCATGCGCTTGAAAAACGGTTCTTGCGCATGGGTCGCATATAATTTACATATGCTGGTGTAGCTCAATTGGTAGAGCAGCTGATTTGTAATCAGCAGGTCG
>CAZCZR010000109.1:0-3038 GCA_964503455.1 uncultured Lachnospiraceae bacterium
ACCAAAAGGAGCGCGACATAGAGCGTCTTTGTATGAAGCTTTTAATGCAGCAGCAGCCGGTAGCTACGGATCTGCGCGTTATATCCTCCGCGCTTAAGATGATTTCCGATATGGAGCGCATAGGCGATCAGGCGTCGGACATAGTCGAGATAGTAAAGCATATAGGACTCAACGGACTTCAAAGCGAGGTGCATATCGCGGATATGGCGCGCGCGACAATAAGGATGGTGACTGACAGCGTGGATTCCTTTGTTAAAAAGGATACGGAGCTTGCGAAAAAGGTCATTAGGCACGATGATATAGTTGACGGACTGTTTAACAAGGTAAGAGATGAGCTGATACAGGCGGTCACGGATGCGCGCGCCGATATAGAAGCATCGGTGGATTATCTGATGATAGCGAAGTATTTTGAGAGGATAGGCGATCACGCGGAAAATATCGCCGAATGTGTCATATACTCGGTGACAGGCTCGCGCCCGAAAAAACAGTGATTAAAAAAAGACGGCTTAGCGTATTGAAACTGCGCGGTGTTTATGATAAAATGGATATAGCCGCGGGTAAATCCCGCGAGGAAGGGTGAGGTGCTATGATCTGTTTTCTTGAGGATGATGACAATATACGCAAGTTTGTATGCTATGCTCTGGCAAAGGAAGGCTACGAGGTAAAGGGATTTTCAAGACCAAGCGGGTTTTACGCGGGTATTGACGGGAATGTGCCGGAGCTTATCCTGCTTGATATAATGCTTCCGGAAGAGGATGGACTGTCCGTGCTTCAAAAGCTCAAAAAAAGCGATCGGTATGAAAATGTACCGGTGATAATTATTACCGCGAAGTCAAGCGAGTTTGACACGGTGACGGGTCTTGATACGGGAGCTGACGATTATATAACGAAGCCGTTTGGTATGACGGAGCTTATGTCGCGTGTGCGCGCCGTTTTAAGACGGTATGAGAAAACAAAGGCAAGCGCTCCGGAGGAATACAGGGCGGGCGGACTGTATGTGAATAACGCGAAGCATATCGTTGAAGTCTGCGGCAAGGCGGTATCGCTTTCGTACAAGGAGTATATGCTGCTTCTGGCGCTTTTGGAGGCGGACGGCAGGGTGGTAACGCGCGAGGCGCTGTTTTCAAAGATATGGGGAGAATATTACGGCGAGTCGAGAACGCTTGATGTTCATATAAGAAAGCTCAGGTCAAAGCTCGGCTCGGCGGGGGATATGATACACACGGTAAAAAACGTCGGCTACAGACTGGACAATGACGTTCGCGACAAGCCGGAGGAGAAAACGCATGAATAAAAAAATATTCCGTTCAAGTCTGGGCGTCGCGCTTCTTGCAGCGGTTTCAAGCATAGTTTTGATAATGGGCATACTGTTCGGATTTTTTGAAAGGCAGATACAAAACGAGCTTGAAAGCGAGGCGGGATATATCGCTTACTCCTTAAAAAGTCAGGGACCGTCATATCTTGATAATTTTAGCGGGAGCGACAAGCGCATAACACTTATAGCTCCCGACGGAAAAGTGATAGCGGACACCTCCGCTGATGCGGCGGCGCTTGACAATCATGCTGACCGTGAGGAGATAGCGTCCGCCGTAAAAAGCGGCAGCGGCAGGAGCGTGCGCTATTCGGACACTCTTTTGGAAAAGACCGTATATTACGCCGAAAGGCTTGACGACGGCAATATCTTAAGAGTATCTACAACGCAGTATTCGGCGGCGGCCGTTCTGATAAGTCTTATACAGCCGCTATTGATAGTGCTTATAATAGCGGCGCTGATTTCGCTCATACTTTCAAAGCGCGTATCAAGGGCGATAATAAATCCGATAAACGAGCTTGATTTAAATGATCCGTTAAGCAATGACACCTATGAGGAGCTTACGCCGCTGCTTAATAAAATATCGGCGCAGAAGCTCACGATAGATGAGCAGATCGAACAGGCGCGCAAGCATCAGGAGGAATTTAGGCTTATTACCGAGAACATGAGCGAGGGATTTTTGGTTATCGACAGCGCCACGAATCTTCTCACGTATAACCGTGCTGCGCTGAAGCTTCTTGAGATAGACAGCGTGAATGACGGCAGCGTTCTTATGCTTAACAGGACAAAAAGCTTCCGCGAGGTGATAAAAAAAGCTCTGGGCGGCGAAAGAGCCGAGAGCGGTATGGAGCTTGACGAAAGAGTGTACAGTCTTATAGCCAATCCGGTCACGGGATACGGAAAGATTATCGGCGCGGTCATTATAATAATCGATGTTACCGAAAGAGCGAAAAACGAGCAGCTCAGACGCGAGTTCACCTCAAATGTATCGCATGAGCTGAAAACGCCGCTGACCTCCATATCCGGCTTTGCGGAGCTTTTAAAGGAGGGCGGGATCCCCGCCGATACGGCCGCGGATTTTGCGCAATCCATATATTCCGAAACGCAGCGCCTTATAACACTTGTGAACGACATCATAAAAATTTCCGAGCTTGATGAAAAGAGCGTTATATATGAAAAAGAGCCTGTCGATCTGCGAAAGCTTTCCGAGGAAACAGCGGACAGACTACGGCGCGAAGCGGAAAAGAAAAACGTAGAGATCACTGTTTCGGGCGATAACGCCGTGATCCTTGGAGTGCGGAAGATAATAGCCGAAATGATATATAATCTTTGTGACAACGCCGTCAAGTATAACAGGGAAAACGGAAAAGCCGAGATAATAATAACCGCCTCGGAAACGAAAACGCGCCTGACGGTGCGTGATACAGGCATAGGCATACCCGCGTCATGCCGTTCGAGAGTGTTTGAACGGTTTTACAGGGCGGATAAAAGCCACTCAAAGGAGATCGGCGGCACCGGTCTGGGACTTGCCATAGTCAAGCACGGAGCCATATATCATAATGCCGAAATAGACTTAAAAAGCACCGAAGGCAAAGGCACATCGATCACGATCGTATTCCCGAATATATAATAACATTTCCGAAAAACCTTCAAGAATACTGTGCAAATATTATATTTTTAAAACTTTTTTCAAAAAACACTTGAAATTTTCTTAAAATGTGATATA
>CAZCZR010000110.1:0-3001 GCA_964503455.1 uncultured Lachnospiraceae bacterium
GCTTTTCAACGCCCTCGACAGGCATCGCGTTGTAGATGCTCGCTCTCATACCGCCGACGGTTCTGTGACCCTTCAAATTAACAAATCCCGCCGCTTTCGACTCCTTGACAAACCTCGCGTCAAGCTCCTCGTTTCCGGTTACAAACGGAATATTCATCAGAGAACGATCCTCCGGTACAACGGTACCCTTGAACATCTCGGACGAGTCAAGGTAATCGTAAAGTATTTCAGCCTTTGCCTCGTTTATACTTTGCAGAGCCGCGACGCCGCCCTTTGCCTTTATCCACTCCAGCACAAGCTTAAGCACATATATGCCGTAGGTAGGCGGAGTATTGTACATTGAGCCGTTGTCGGCGTGAATTTTATAATTAAGCATTGTGGGCGTGATGTCCATGGCGTCGCCTATTAAGTCCTCGCGAACAATTACCAGCGTTACGCCCGCGGGTCCCAGGTTCTTTTGAGCGCCCGCAAAAAGCAGACCGAATTTTGTAACATCTATTTTCTCGGACATTACACATGATGAAATATCCGCGACAAGCGGAACGCTGCACTGCGGCAGCTTTGTATAGCGCGTACCGTAGATAGTATTGTTATAGCAGATATAAAAGTAATCCGCGTCGCTTGAAAATTCTGATTTATCAAGCTTGGGTATATACGAAAAAGTTTTATCCGCCGATGAGGCTACCCTGTTTACGGTGATATATCTCTCCGCCTCCGCTGCCGCCTTCTTCGCCCACTGACCGGTTATAACATAGTCCGCCTTTTTGTTTTTAGCGGCAAGGTTAAGCGGTATCATTGCAAACTGCGTGCTTCCGCCGCCTTGCAGAAACATTACCTTGTAATTATCGGGTACGTTCATAAGCTCCCTTACAAGCATTTCCGCACTGTCAATAATTTCTTTATAATCGGCGCTGCGGTGACTCATCTCCATAACAGACATACCGCTTTTGCCGTATTCGAGCATTTCCTCCCGTGCCTTCCTCAAAACCTCCTCAGGCAGCATCGAAGGACCCGCCGAAAAATTATAAACTCTGCTCATTATTTTACCCCTCCAAATATTTTCAAATTACATATTATTATACCACCACTTGTGGAATTCGTCAATAATATTTTTTTGCTTTAACAAGATATAGTATTAGAAATTTGTCAATATTTTGTATAGGTTTTTCATCATTTTGTATAATCTTCCACAGATTTGGCGATTGCCCACGCGATTTTGGACTGATACTCCTCATTATTCAGCTTAGTTTCCTCATCAGGATTTGACAGAAAGCCGCACTCGACAAGAATTGTCGGCACGCTTGTGTTTTTCATCAAGAACAGTTTCTCGTCCGCAGTTTTTACGGCATGCGTCGGCGCGCCCGTAATCTCGCTTATAGCGTCCTGTACGCGCCTTGCGACTTCCTCCGCCTCAGGGTGGGCTTTGTCATAAAAAATATGAAGACCGCTTGCGCTGCTGTCGCTGAAGGAATTCATATGTATGCTTATCATTAAATCCGCACCGCTGTTCTTTATGATTTTAATGCGATTGTTCATGTCGGATACCTTCTTTTCGTGGATTGTGCCGGCATCGGAGTCGAATATACCGCTGTCGCCCTCACGCGTCAGTATAACCTCCGTTCCCTTGCTCTCCAGGATTTCCCGCAGCTTTTGTACTATGGCTAAATTTATGTCCTTTTCCAGCGTGCCGCTTATCCCCACAGCTCCGCCGTCAGGCTCGCCGTGTGGGGCGCTCATGTTATGCTTTAAAACTTCCAGTAAATTTCTATTTCTCTTTCCTTTGTTTCGGGATTTATTTTCCCTACATATACTCCCTCAATCAACTCATGAACAAGCTCAAACGTCAGCTTTTCAGTGTTTTTGTACTTCGATAAAACCGCTTCACGGCTTAATTTTGATTGTTTTTCTCCCGCTAAACGCTCAATCTCTTTTTCAATTAGCTCTAATCTCTCGTTATACCTGTTGATTTCCGAATTGAAATTATCGCTTAACAGCTTAAACTGCTCATCGTTTATCAGTCCGCTTAGCTTATCCTTGTAAAGCTGTACCGAGCTGTTTTGAATCTTAACAATTTTCTTTCCGAGCTGTTTCTTTTCTTCCTCTATCGCCGAAATACGGTTGCTTTGTTTTTGATGTAAGGTTATCTGTTCTTCATCGAAATAAGTGTCTGATAATTTCTGCAATTCCTTCAAAATCAGGTCCTCTAAATCAATCTGACGGATACTGTGTACATTATCGCAGATTCCTTCGCTGTTTTTTACGGTTCGGCAGCGGTAATACTTATATCGTCTATCCGCGCACTGATAGCTCATTCGCCACATTCCCGAACGACATTCCTTGCAGTGAACAATTCCTCTTAACGGGTTAATTTCCTTAGTATCGGATTTAAACTGCTTGTCATTCCCCTGACGGCTTTTAAGAAGTGCTTGCACTGCGTTCCACAAATCCTCGTCAATAATCGGCTCGTGCATATTGGGGACGATTATCCATTCACTTTTTGGCAGTTTTATACGTTTCTTATTTTTATAAGAAAGATTTTTTGATTTTCCCTGTACAACTGCGCCTGTGTAAACCTCCTGACGCAGAATATAATGGATACTGTTGTCACGCCATTGTCTTGACGCTGTACTTTCCGCATTCGGATTGCGATAGTTTAGTCCCTGCATTTCCTTGTATACTCCCGGAGGCGGTATTTGCTTTTCATTAAGCGCTTTTGCTATTCGGATATATCCCATTCCCGATTTGTACATTTCAAATATGCTTTTCACAACCTCAGCCGCGGGAGGGTCAATTATAAACTTATGCTTATCCTCGGGATCAAGTTTATATCCATACGGAGCATACGGGCAGCAATATTCGCCTTTTATTTTTTATGATACAAGGTTTTCCTTATATTATCAGATAAATCCTCCAGATACCACTCATTGACAAGTCCGTTTATCTGACGCGCTTTCTTATTTCCGGCAACGCTCGTATCAGCGTGGTCTACAACACTGACAAA
>CAZCZR010000111.1:0-2560 GCA_964503455.1 uncultured Lachnospiraceae bacterium
TTTCGACAATATTAGCCGTCGGCGCTTGACATCCGCAAATTTGTATTATATAATCTATGCGGTTCATCGGAGGGCGAGTAACACGGTTGAAGTTACAAGTCGGATAAGATGTCGGGTGAAATTCCCGGTATTTTATCCGACTTTTGTATTTTACGGAGGTATATTTATGACAGGCGGTTTAACGGAAGGCTCGGTAATGAAAAAATTATTATTATTTACCCTGCCGATTTTCGGCGCCAATTTATTGCAGGCGATGTACGGCACGGTTGACCTGCTTATTGTCGGACAATTCGCGGACGCGGCGGCGGTATCGTCCGTTTCCACGGGCAGTATGACAATGCAGACCGTGACGGGCATAATCACAGGCTTAACAACGGGCTGTACCGTATTGCTCGGTCAGAATATTGGCAAAGGCGATGAAAAGGGCTCGGCAAGAACGATAGCCTCGTCAATCGCGCTGTTTATTATCTTAGGAGTTGTATCGGCGTTTGCAATCGCGCTCGGCTCCGACCTTATCGCAAGGCTTATGAACGCTCCGACGGAGGCGTTTGAGGGAACAAGCTCGTATATAAGGATTTGCGGGTGGGGGATAATCTGCATAATGCTGTTTAACGCGCTCGGCGGTATTTTCAGAGGCATCGGCGATTCAAAAACGCCGCTTATTTTAATGGCTGTCGCCTGTATATCAAATATCATAGGCGATTTAATACTTGTCGGCTTTTTTGCTCTGTCCTCAAACGGCGCCGCAATTGCGACGGTCGGCGCACAGGGAATAAGCATTTTGAGCGCGATTGCGATTATACGCAAAAAGGGCTTCGGATTTAAGATATCCGAAAAGGATTTGCGCCCCGGAGCGTTTGAAACAAAGCATATACTGAAATACGGCTTGCCCATTGCGGCGCAGGAGGCGCTGACCGGCGTTTCGTTTATGATAATACTTGCGATACTTAACGGCTTCGGACTTACCGCCTCCGCGGGAGTGGGTATAGCCGAAAAAATATGCGCTGTAATGTTTCTTGTGCCGGGCGCGTTTATGTCCGCCGTTTCGGCTTTCAGCGCTCAGAATGTCGGCGCGGACAGGAAGGACAGAGCAAAATCGGCTATGAAAATCGGCGCGGTGATTTCCACTTGCGCGGGAATTGTAATGTTTGCGGCAGGATTTTTCTTCGGCGATGTTTTGTCCTCGTTTTTTACGTCCGATAAGGAGGTAATACTTGCCTCCGCCGATTATCTCCGCTCATATTCCGCGGATTGTATGATTGTGGGAATAAATTTCAGCGTTATGGGCTATTTAAGCGGCAACGGAAAAACGGCTTTTGTTGCGGCGCAGGGCATATTAAGCACGTTTCTCGTGCGGATACCCTTATCGTACCTTATGAGTAAAATAGCGGGAGTCACGCTGTTCCAAATAGGCTTTGCCACACCGCTTGCCACAGTTTTTGCGATTATTCTTGACGCGGCATACCTGATAATATTACAAAAGAAAACCGAAAAACGGTAGGATTTATCCGTCTTGATTTTTTACGGATGAAATAAGCGAAAGAAAAATAAAAAAACGCCTTGACAAGAGAAGGGTGAGACGTTATAATGTAAATGAATTTATGTGAAAGCGTTTTTATTAAAGAGGATGATGCTATGCCGCCAAAAGTACACCTTTTGACAATGTCCAGATAAACGATCACTTGGGAGGGTAAAAAATGACATTTTTTGACAATTTTGGGGAAAAGGTATCGGAAGCGACTGCGAAAGCCAGGCAGAAAGCGCAGGAGTTTTCCGAGATTTCACGGATTAATTCGATCATTTCGGAAGAAGAAAAGAAAATCAATGCAACATACTATCAAATTGGTAAGTTGTATGTTTCTGTGCATGGTTCAGACGGTGAAGAAAGCTTTTCAGGGATGGTCGCAACTGTCCTTGAGGGCGAACAAAAAATCAACGACTATCGCAAGCAGATTCAAGACATAAAAGGTGTCCAGCGCTGTGAAAAATGCGGCGCGGAAGTGGCGAGGGGCGTTTCCTTTTGCAGTTCCTGCGGAGCAGCCATGCCTAAGGTCGAAAATTCCTTGCCTGACGATGTCATCAGATGCGAAAGCTGCGGAACGATGGTAAAGCGTGGTATGCGCTTCTGTACTTCATGCGGCGAACCTATGGTACTCCCAACAGCACAAGATATCCACTCTTTGAATGCGTCAGAGGAACCCACCATTCAAAAAGTTTGTCCAAACTGTGGGGCAGAAATTGAGGATGACGTTGCGTTCTGCACAGAATGCGGAACTAAACTATAAGAGGAGGAAACAAGGCATGTTTAGAAAAATCGCAAGCTTTTTACTGGTTGCTTTATTGACGATATCCATGTTAACCGCATGTTCTTCTACTGTTGATGAGCCATGTATGTATTGCAATCACAGTCCATCTAAAGAATACGAAAAGAGCGATGGAACTTCTGTGTATGTCTGTGAGGATTGTAGCAGTGAGTGCATGATCTGCGGCAGAGAAAAAGCCACAAAACATTACGAAAGCCTGTTGGGTATTGTTTTTGTATGTGATGATTGCTATAAAA
>CAZCZR010000112.1:0-2465 GCA_964503455.1 uncultured Lachnospiraceae bacterium
GGAATTTGAAAAAGAAAAAGTTTTCACAGTTTTTTTACAATTATATATTTATTTATTCATTAAGCTATGATATAATATTTGTAAAACAATAACAGGAGGACCGACATGGCACTTGACGCATTAACAGTATATAAAATCACCGAGGAGCTGAGAGAAGCTCTTTTAAACGGAAGGATAGACAAGGTATACCAGCCGGAAAAAGATGAGGTGCTGCTTAGTGTACGTACCTTTGACGATTCATACAGGCTGACGCTTTCGGCGGCGTCAGGCAATCCGCGTGTGCATTTTACGCAAAGACAAAAGCCGAACCCAAAAACACCGCCAATGTTCTGTATGCTTATGCGCAAGCACATCGGCGGCGGCCGTATCACCGATATTTATCAGGAAGGCTTCGAGCGCGTGATACGTTTTGACATAGAAAGCTACAACGAGCTTGGCGATCTCACAACAAAGCACCTCATTGTCGAGATCATGGGCAGACATTCAAATATAATACTGACCAACAAGGACATGAAAATCATCGACTGCATAAAGCACGTGGATTTCACTGTAAGCTCCGTAAGGCAGGTGCTGCCCGGACTTATGTATACGCTGCCTCCGGCTCAGAGCAAGATCCCGTTTATTGACGCTTCGGCGGAGGACGAGCTTTTTTCGGCGCGCGGCGGCATAAAATTATGGGAGCTTATAATGGATGTATACTGCGGCATAAGTCCGGTAGTGGCGCGCGAGATTGTATACGACGCGTATCACCGCTGTGACGTTTCTCTCGCGGAGGCTGACAGTCTTGATCCGATACACGCCTCAATACTCAAATACGCCGACAAATTCCGTTCGGACATTCTCGCGCCATGCATTATAACGGACACAAGCGGCAAAGCCATTGACTTTTCCGTATTTGACATAAAACAGTATGAAAATGCCGCCTCCGTAAAATATTACGACAGCGTCAATGAGATGATCGAGGTCTTTTATGCCGCACGCGACGCGAAAGAGCGCATGAAGCAGAAATCCGCCGATCTTTTCAAGCTGTTGAATACGCAGCTTGAGCGCGCGACAAAAAAGCTGAACATACTTACAAAAACCCTGCGTGACGCGAAAAACAAGGAATTATATAAAATCAAGGGCGATCTGATCATAGCGAACATATACCGCATCGAAAGCGGCATGAAGGAAATCTCGCTTGAAAATTATTATGACCCGAATTGCCGCGCGCTGAAAATCGCCCTCGATCCCTCCCTGACCCCTTCGCAAAACGCGCAAAGGTACTACAAAAAATACAACAAGGCAAAGACTGCGGAGATCGAGGTCGCAAAACAGCTCAGCGAAAACCGCTCCGACATCGACTATCTCGAAAGCACGCTCACCTCTTTGGAAAACGCCGAATCGGAGGAGGATCTGAACGCAATCAAAGCCGAGCTTATCGGCGAGGGGTATATAAAGCGCCGCGCCGTATCAGGCAGGAAACAGCCGAAGCAAGCGCAGTCAAAACCGATGCATTTCGTTTCCTCCGACGGTTTCGACATATACGTCGGAAGGAACAATACGCAAAACGACTACCTTACTCTGCGCTTCGCCAACTCCGGTGATATTTGGTTTCACACCAAGAACATACACGGTTCTCACGCCGTGATAAAGCTCGGACTGGATAAAGAGGTGCCTCGCTCTACCATGCTTGAGGCGGCGCAGCTTGCGGCGTATTACTCAAAAGCGCGTGATTCCTCGCAGGTGCCTGTGGATTACACCTTTGTCAGAAATGTGAAGAAGCCCAACGGCGCCAAGCCGGGTATGGTAATCTATGAAAACTACAACACCGTATATGTAAAGCCGGACAAACCTGACTCGGAAGCGTAAGCTACCCGGATATGTTAAAACACCTTTTAAAAAAGCCGCCAAGAACCCCTTAAAAGCAGTATGATCAGGCTGTTTTTAAGGGGGATTTTGTATGTGTTTTCAGGCGGCAGTGATTTTGCCGCGGCGTTAAGGCTGTCTGCGCCAAAAATTTTCTTTTCATTTTTAGCGGGTGAATTTTATAGAAAAAGCATAAAAATTTTCAATTAATGCTTGACAAATATTTCCGCAAATGATATATTATAATTGGATTTATAAGAACAGTGTATAACATAATACCGGCAGCGGGAATATATTCTCTAATCAGCATATTCGCAAAAGCAGCCGCAGACATATCCAAACAGAAAGCCACCCGTAGCGGCTTTTTATTTGCCTTGATGATTAGCTTAAACTAACTGTTTGGCGGGGATATACAGGCAGGAGGATCGGCATGAAAATTTTGATTTACGGCGCGGGCGTGATCGGCAGTTATCTGTGTCATCTGCTCATGGAAAACGGCAACGACGTTACGCTCCTTGCAAGAGGCGCGCAGAAAGAAAATCTGGAGAGGAACGGTCTGGTAATTTACCACCGGCTGCAAAAGCGGAAAACCGTTGATTATCCGCGCATTGTTGGTG
>CAZCZR010000113.1:0-2416 GCA_964503455.1 uncultured Lachnospiraceae bacterium
ACCTGTGACATTCTGCTTGTAAGGCAGACGCTCTCCCAGCTGAGCTAAACTCCCAATTCATCAGCAACAGTAGTAAGTATATCATATTATAATTTGTTTGTCAATAGTTTTTTTCGGATTTTTTGAAAAAGTTTCCGGCCTATGAATGTACAGCGGGATAGCTGCGCTATAATATCATAACCGAATAACAATAAAAGCGAACCGGATAAACGCAGGGAAGATAATGCCGCTTTTATCATAAAAAGCGGGTGCTTCGGAACTCTTTGCAGCCTGCGAAGATTTTCCGTCCTTTCATTGACAATTTGCGCCGGCTATAGTATAATATTCTATAGAAAGTGAGGAGTTAACATGAAAAAACTATTACTCATACTGATCCCGCTGGTTTTAACCGCTTTTTGCGGCGTGTCTGCGGCAGAGGTGCGAAGCTGCGGCGAGGACGCGGTGTGGTCGCTTGAGGACGGCGTTATCACCGTGAGCGGTTCCGGCGCGGTGACCGGCGACAACATCTGGAACATAGTTCATGCGGACAAGCTCGTTATTGAAAGCGGCATAACCTCTATTGAGGCAAACGCGTTTGAACTGTGCCATGCCGCCCAGGTTGAGATAGCGCCAACTGTTAAAAGCATAGGAAACAACGCGTTTACGAATTGTGATTTTATCACGGTGAATATCCCCGAAAGCGTGGAGATTTTGGATCGAGGCGCGTTTCAATCATGTGAGGAACTTACATCCGTGACAGGCTGCGCCGGCTTGCGCTCCATAGGCGACTACGCATTTAACTACTGCGATGCCCTTGAGGAAATATCCCTGACTGAAGGTCTTGAAAGCATAGGCAAAAGCGCGTTTCACGGCTGCCGTGCCTTAAAGGCTTTCAATATTCCGAAAAGCGTCACCTCGATTGGCGGCGGCTTTTTGACGGGCGCTTATCCCGAAAGTCTTACGATAGATCCCGAAAACCCCGCCTTCTGCGTTTGTGACAACGTTATTTACTCAAAGGATATGACCGAGCTTGTGTGTTATGCTTCGGGCGCTGAAAGCTTTGCCGTTCCCGAAAGCGTGGAACGCATAGGCGAACGCGCCTTTGAGGACAGCAAGCTGACGTCTGTTACGCTGCCGAAAGGCTTGAGGGAGATAGGGGCATGGGCGTTTTATTCGTTAAAGGCTGAGGATATCGAGTTCCCGCCCGCCCTTAAAGTCATAGGCGACAACGCGTTCGCGTCCGCGCATATATGCGCGGCAGTGCTTCCTGAGGGAATTGAATATATAGGCTATTGCGCCTTTGGATCTTCATGGATACAAAAGCTATATATCCCCGACAGCGTCACTTCCGTGGGCGATTACGCATTTTCAGCGTGTGGAAGGATTGGCGCCGCGACGGTGCCGGGTTCTGTCAAAAATTTAAGCAAGGCGATGTTTGCAGGCTGCCGCAATTTAAAGTGTGTGACTCTTCTTGAGGGCGTGGAGACCGTGGGCGATTACGCTTTTAAAGACTGCTCATATCTTAAAAGCATCGTTATTCCCGAAGGTGTCACCTCGATTGGCGAGAACGCCTTTGATGCTTGCTTTTATTTAAACAAGCTCCATCTGCCGAAAAGCATACGATCCATAGCCAAGAAAAACACCCGCTTCTGCTCGGAGATTCGCTATGCCGGAACAAAAGCCGATTGGGAAAAGGTCGCACTCGGCGATACCGACGATTTTGAGGTTATCTTTAATGAGCCTGTAATAATGCCGATCGCGGTCGAGGTAAACGGCAGACGCGTGGATTTTGACGTTCAGCCGGAGCTTTGGGAGAACACAAATCGCGTCATGGTGCCGATACGTTCTGTATTGGAGGAGCTTGGCTGTACACTTGAATGGAGCGATGTGTCCAAGACCGCGACTGTATTTTCGGGCGGGCGAACAATATACATAACAGCGGACGAGCCTAAGATCACCTACACCGAAAACGGCGGCACATGGACGTATATCTGCGATCAGCCTCCGGTGTGGCAGAACGAACAGCGTGTGCTGGTGCCGATAAGGGCCATAGCCGAGTGCGCCGGCTGCACAGTGGAATGGATCGAAACGCAAAACCTTGTAAGGGTCACATCAGTATAAAATATAGATAATTTTTTGTTAAAATTACCCAAATAAGTTACAAAAACAGGCACTGTCATGATTTGACCCTAAAGTTAGACTTTTAGAGGCTTTTTAGGGGATAGGAAAAAAGCTTCAGAATGGACAAACCGAACTGAACTCAAGGCTCTGCCTTGGGTTCAGGTTACCCGAAGTCGTACATGGGTACGTCGAGGGTGAGGTTTGTTCATAGCAAAAAGGCATTAGCGGTCTGGAGTTTTTTAACATCCCATTATGTTCTTTACCAAATCCATACCATAACCGCCGCAATGATCACGCCCGCGACAGCGAACACCGG
>CAZCZR010000114.1:0-2394 GCA_964503455.1 uncultured Lachnospiraceae bacterium
TTTTTAAACAGCTCCTTTTTGAATTTCTTAATCGGTCATATCCTTTACGGCGTCGCCGACAGCGTTGCCCGCGTCACCCACAGCGTCGCCGGCATCCTTTACGACATCTCCGGCGCCGTCGCCGAGGTCGCGCATCCCGTCCTCGGCGTTTTCCGCCATATTATCGGCGTGTTCGCCGGTACGGTCGGTCGGAGCGGAAGTAGGCGATACGGTCGGCGCCTCCGACGGATTCGCTGACGGTTCGGTATTTCCGCCCGCCGCGCATCCGTAAAGGACCGCAGACATTATAAAACACAATATCAGTATCAGTAGTTTTCTCATAATTTCCTCCGTTTTTATTGATGATGTATTTGCATATATGCCTTCTATTTGCACTTAGTATCTGCTTCGGCGCGGCAAATATTCAAAAAATTTATAATTTCCGAAAATTTCTTTTAAATCAACGGAACATTTTTGTGTTTTCAGCGTCTAATTTAGTGTAAGGGCAATGCAAAGAAAATCAAACAAATTCAAACAAAACGTCATTGTCCGAAAAAATTAAAAAGCTTTTTAATAATGTAAAGTTGAATGAGGAATTATTCAATAAAACATAAACGTGCGGTTTGCGGGAGAACCTCAAGCCGCATATACCAAGAAATATTACATAACGGAGGATTTGAACATGAAAAAGAGAATAATAACATTATTGACGGCGGCGTCCCTGACCGCATCGGCGATCCCCGCGTTTGCTGCCGATACAGCGCCTGTTTCCGAGAGCGTTGCGCAGGCATCGCAGCAGACCGAGCCTGTTTTTATAAAGGTGGCGGGACCCGTAACGGAGATTGAGGAAAACATTTACACCATCGGCGGTCCGGATATGCAGGACGTCAACCTTGCGGTTGTTTCCGAGAACACTCTTATATACAAGGCTGTCAAGGAGGATGACGGCGACTATGACATTGAAAGAGTAAACACAATCGACAAGGGCGACAGCATAACGGCTTATACCGTTGCAACAAAGCCCATGGTTCTTTCTCTGCCGCCCAGATATAACGCAGACATCATCGTTATAGGCGACATCAACACAGACGCTGATATATACACAAAGTCGGGCGATAATTGGGTAAACTCGGCAAATACTCTTGAGCTTATCGACGAGGACGACGCGGAGGATGTAAACGGCAATGACGTTAAAATAAAGGACGGCGACAAGCTGCTTGTATTTTACACATCTTCGACAAGAAGCATCCCCGCTCAGACCGATCCGGAGGAAATTATAGTTCTGCCCGAGGACATAGACGCTACCGCGGCGAAAAAGCCCGAAGCGACAGAAGCTCCCGCAGAAACAGAGCCTCCCGCGCCGTTACAGACGCAGGATCTTGCCGGAATATCGGAAATAGCTGCCGGTGACGAGAGGATAGCATATGTGCCTGTAAAGATAGGCGATAATTATATGCTGCCATTAAGAGCCATCGCAGAAGGACTTGACTTTGACATTGAGTGGGACAGCGAGCTGTGGCAGATCATGATCAATGGCGGCGTATACGCTATATCTATCGGCAAGGATGAGTACATAAAGGGCAGAATGGCGCCCGAGTCGCTCGGTCAGGCGCCGGTGGTTATAAATATGGGCGAGGCGGATCTTACATACGTGCCCGTATCATTCTTCACGGATATACTTGAGTGCAGCGTTTCGGCGGAAGGCGATACGCTCACAATAAGATAAATATCTTCCCTTGAGGAGCTGCCAGGTGCGGCTCCTTTTTCACGCCTTTTACACGTTTTTAAAAAAATTTTTCGATTTCCCCTTCAAGTTGAACCGAAGGGGGAATTTTTTTGATGTATAATTTTTACAGACAGATAATAAAACACTATATATCAATAAGGAGGAAAATATTATGTCAAAAATCACACTTAAAACGGATCACAACGACAGAACAATGCTGTCGGCGTGGTGGAAGGACGTGGATGAGAATTTCGAGCAGGTACAGTCGGCGGTGAACGCTGTCGGGACGGAGAACCTTGTATCCGGCGCGGTGAGCGCGGATCAGCTTGCGGCGGGATCTGTCACCACCGAAAAGCTTGCGGACAAGGCTGTCACCCGCGCCAAGCTTGCCGACGGAGCTGTCGGCACGGATCAGCTTGAAGCGGGCGCGGTCACAACCGAGAAGATAGCGGCGCAGGCTGTTACGGCGGCGAAGATAGCGGACTCGGCAGTTGGGACGGCGCATATAGCGAACGCCAATGTTACGACAAGCAAGATAGCGGACAAGGCTGTTTCGACAAACAAGATAGCGACAGCGGCGGTCACAAGCGATAAAATAATGGATGACGCGGTTACGAAAACGCATATAGCCGACGGCGCCGTTACTATCGAAAAGATTGCCGAGGACGCGGACGTAGTTACGGGTACGC
>CAZCZR010000115.1:0-2315 GCA_964503455.1 uncultured Lachnospiraceae bacterium
ACGCGTTTTTGCAATACCTCCGGCGTGTCGCCGTCCTCTATGTACACCGCCTTTTGCAGAAGTATCTTGCCGCCGTCTACGACCTCGTTTACAAGATGCGCCGTCGCTCCGGTGACCTTTACGCCGTAGTCAAGCGCCGCCCGGTGAACCTTTAATCCATAAAAGCCGTCGCCGCAAAAAGACGGAATAAGCGAGGGATGAATGTTTATAATCTTATTCTCATATTCCCTTAACAGCTCGCCGCCGACAATGCCTAAATATCCCGCCAAAACGATAACGTCAACGTTCATGCTTTTCATATAAGCGCAGATTTGCGCGTTCATTTTTTCAGCGTCGCCGCCGCAGTCCGCGTTTTTGCGGATAACCCTTGCCGGTATGCCCGCCTTTTTCGCGCGTTCCAAGCCGTAGGCGTTCGCGCTGTTTGAGCAAACACACACGATCCTGCCGGATCTTATCACAGTTCCCTGCGCATCGATCAGCGCCTGCAAATTCGTGCCGCCGCCGGATATTAATACGCCTATATTTTTCATGACCGTATTACCTCGCCCGACTCCGTATCAACGATTTCTACGCACTTATCGCCTTTGACAAGCTCGCCTATGATATACGCCTTTTCTCCCTGCTCGATAAGGCATCTCAAGGCGTCGTCCGCCTTGTCCGCGCTGACAGCGGCTATCATTCCGATACCCATGTTGAACGTGTTGTACATATCGCGTTCGGAAAGTCCCGCCTTTTCCTGCATAATATTAAATATCGGCAGTACCTCCCATGTACCCTTGTGTATTACAGCCTTTAAGCCGTCGGGCAGCATCCTCGGCACATTTTCTATAAATCCGCCGCCGGTGATATGCGATACCGTGGTTATTCCCACTGTTTCTATCAGCTTCAAAAGCGGCTTTACGTAAATCTTTGTCGGTGTGAGCAGCTCCTCACCCATGGTTCTTCCAAGCTCCTCGCGGTATTCGGCAAGGTTTGCCTTGGCGTTTTCGCCGTTTAGGTCAAACACCTTTCTTACAAGCGAGTAGCCGTTTGAGTGTATGCCGCTCGACGCTATGCCGATAAGAACATCGCCCGCCTCGGCATTCGCGCCGTCCGTGATTTTCGACTTCTCAACAACTCCCACCGAAAATCCCGCGAGGTCGTACTCGTCCTCCGGCATCATGCCCGGATGCTCCGCGGTCTCGCCGCCCACAAGCGCGCAGCCCGCCTTGACGCAGCCGTCGGCAACGCCTTTTACTATGGACGCCACCTTTTCGGGAACGTTCTTGCCTATAGCGATATAATCAAGGAAGAACAGCGGCTTCGCTCCGGAGCATACTATATCATTCACGCACATCGCAACGCAGTCCTGTCCCACAGTATCATGCTTGTCAAGCAAAAACGCTATCTTGATTTTCGTTCCGACTCCGTCCGTACCCGATACAAGCACCGGCTCGTCATAGCCCTTCGGCGCCTCGAACAAGCCGCCGAAGCCGCCTATTCCGCCTATGACTCCCTCGATTGCCGTCTTTTTAACGTCGTCTTTTATCAGCCGTACCGACTCGTAACCCGCCTCAACGTCCACGCCTGCCGCTTTATAACTTTCACTCATGTTGTTGTCTCCTTTTTTTATCTTATAATTCCTCAATGCGAGGACTTTCACCGCGCGGTTATTGTTGCGGCTGCGTCCTTTTATTAAAGCTCCGCCGCCATTGCCTTTACTTTCCCGTTCTTCTTTTCAACTCCGTCAGCCATTGCCTTTTTTGCGTCTTTCAGCTCGCCTTTCAGATAATCATACTTCAGCGCAAGCATTTCCGCCGCCAGAATTGCCGCGTTTGTGCCGTTATCGACGCCGACCGTTGCCACAGGTATGCCCGGCGGCATCTGTACCGTTGCCAAAAGCGCGTCCATGCCGTTAAACGTTGACACGATCGGCACGCCTATGACCGGCAGAGTCGTATGCGCCGCTATAACTCCCGCAAGATGCGCCGCCATTCCCGCCGCGCAGATTATTACCTCAATGCCGTTGTCCTCGGCGTTTTTCGCAAATTCCGCCGCTTTATCCGGCGTCCTGTGCGCCGATATGACATTCACATCCACATCTATATCAAAGCTTTTCAGCTTCGTCACACAGCCCTTAAGCTTCTCAAAATCCGAGTCGCTGCCCATAACAAGCGCTGCCCTTGGTTTGTTCATAATATAATGACGCCTCCTAATTTATTAGATAGTTGTACACAATATATAGTATCAAAAATCCATGTCTTTGTCAATAATATTTCCCAATAAAATTATTTTTTTCACGCAGACCGCGCGGGGCGGTTTGTAAAAAATAAAAA
>CAZCZR010000116.1:0-2132 GCA_964503455.1 uncultured Lachnospiraceae bacterium
TACTCATTCTATATATTTCCGCCTTTTTGCGGTCTGGAGTTTTTTAACATCCCCAAGGGTTATTTAATTATACAGCGGGTGCTTGTCGCACAGCGCCTTTACTCTCCGGCGAACCTCGTCCTGCGAGTTGTCGAAATCGGTCACCGTAAGCTTTATCAGCTTGGCAATCTCTTTCATGTCCTCCTCAACGAATCCGCGCGATGTTGTCGCGGGTGTTCCTATCCTTATGCCGCTTGTAACAAACGGACTTCTGGTATCAAAGGGAATGGCGTTCTTATTTACGGTAATGCCCACCTCATCGAGCATTTTCTCCGCGTCCTTGCCCGTTACTTCCATATCGGTAAGGTCAACCAGCATAAGATGGTTGTCCGTGCCGCCGGAAACGAGCTTGAAGCCCTCCTCCGTAAGCGAGTCCGCAAGCGCCTTCGCGTTCTTTACTATCTGATTCTGATACGTCTTAAATTCCTCTGACAGAGCTTCCTTGAAGCATACAGCCTTCGCCGTTATCGTGTGCATAAGCGGTCCGCCCTGTATGCCCGGAAATATAGCCTTGTTAAACTGCTTGCCGAACTCCGCGTCGTTCGCAAGTATAAGTCCGCCTCTCGGTCCGCGCAGCGTCTTATGAGTGGTGGTGGTAACAACATGAGCGTATTCTATCGGCGACGGATGCAGTCCCGCCGCTACAAGTCCCGCTATATGCGCCATATCCACCATCAGATACGCTCCGACCTCATCGGCTATCTCGCGGAATTTCGCAAAATCTATAACTCTGGGATACGCGCTCGCGCCCGCAAGGATAAGCTTCGGCTTATTCTCTATCGCAAGGCGGCGCACCTCGTCGTAATCTATCACATTTTCCTTTTCGGTAACGCCGTAGGGAACTATGTTAAAATACTTGCCCGACATATTCACGGGACTGCCGTGGCTCAGATGCCCGCCGTGAGCAAGGCTCATGGACAGCACCGTATCGCCAGGGGTAAGCAAAGCGAAGAACACCGCCATATTTGCCTGCGCGCCCGAATGAGGCTGAACGTTGGCGTACTGCGCCCCGAACAGCTCCTTTGCTCTCTCGATAGCAAGCGTTTCCACAACGTCCACATACTCGCAGCCACCGTAATAGCGCTTTCCGGGGTAGCCCTCGGCATATTTGTTCGTCAGAGGCGTGCCGTTTGCCTCCATGACCGTCTCCGAAACGAAGTTCTCCGACGCGATAAGCTCGATCTTGTTCCGCTGGCGCGAAAGCTCGTTCATAACAGCCTCGTACACATCGGGGTCAAAGCTCTTAAGCCTGTTAAATTCCATTATTCTTTTCTCCTTTATTCCAAAGTCCAAACTTCAAGCCGTACAAAAGCATTATAACATTAATGCGGCGCGGTTGCAATAGTTATTTTAAATTTTTACGCATTTTTCCCTTTATTTTTCCCGAAGGCCCTTTTTAAAGCCTTCACGCCTTCCACTGCGGGTATAATCAGCACCGCCATACCGACAGCGACGGCATATTCGACAGCCGACACGCTCTCAAATTCAAACAGCGACGCCAAGGGCGGCACAAATACCACCGCGGCGGTAAGCAGCAGCGACAGTATCACCGCTCCGGCAAGCGTTTTGTTGTGAGTGCCGAGAGTGAATACGGATCTGTCGAGCGAACGCATATTCAGCGCATGGAACGTTTCGGCGAGAGACATTGTAAGAAATGCCATAGTCATGCCGTCGGCGCTTTGCGCGATCTCCCACGCGCCGCTTTCGATGCGGTGCCCGACAAAGTACGACAAAACCGTCAGCGCAGCTACAAGCAGTCCCTGATAAACCACTCCGAAGCCGAGTCCTCCGGCGAAAATGCCCTCGTTTTTCGGACGCGGCTTTCTTTTCATCAGATCCTTTTCCGCCGCTTCCATTCCCAGCGCAAGCGCCGGCAGCGTGTCGGTTATAAGGTTTATCCACAATATATGCACCGGCGAGAGTATTATAAATCCCATCACGGTCGCCGCGAATATGGAAATCACCTCGCTCAAATTGGACGACAGCAAAAACTGCACGGCCTTGCGGATATTGTCGTATATCCTTCTTCCTTCTCCGAGAGCTCCCACTATTGTGGCAAAGTTATCGTCGGCAAGCACCATATCCGCCACGCC
>CAZCZR010000117.1:0-1908 GCA_964503455.1 uncultured Lachnospiraceae bacterium
CCAAGCTGACTTACACATTATAGCACACTTTCTGCCCCTTGTCAATACCTTTTTTCAGTTTTTTCTTCAAATTATCATGCGGGTAAACTCCCAAAGTAAATGCAGCAGTGGAATTTACGATTGCATTTACTTTGGCAAATTACCTATTTTAGCTTGACTTTTCAGCTGTGTCATGTTATAATTTTATCAATATATTGAATTATTTATCATATCGTAATTTCATACAGCCGATTTTACCGGAAGGAGCATTTATAATGAGAGGTATTGAAACCAATATACGAAAAATACGCCACAAGGTTTTTACCGAGGTGGCTAAGGTCGCGTTTGAGTCGGATAATATAAATGATGACATCGAGGCCATTCCGTACAAGATCACTCCCGGTGACACGCCGCTTTACCGCGAAAGCATCTATCGCGAGCGCGCCATAGCTGCGGAAAGGGTCCGTCTTGCAATGGGTCTTTCGCTGCGCCCCGAAAACAAGCCGGTCCACGTAACCAGCGGTCTGTCCGCTTCGGATATTTCGGACAAATACTACGAGCCTCCTCTGATGCAGGTCATTCCGTCCGCGTGCGATATGTGCGAGGACAACGTATACGAGGTGTCGAACCAGTGCCGCGGCTGCGTTGCCCACCCTTGCGTAGAGGTCTGCCCCAAAGGCGCTGTTTCGATCGTTGACGGCAAGTCGCATATAGACAAATCAAAATGTATCAAATGCGGCAAATGCAAGGCGATATGCCCCTATGACGCCATTACAAAAAAGGTCCGTCCCTGCGCGGCGGCCTGCGGCATAAAGGCGATCTCAAGCGATGAGCATGGCAGGGCAAAAATCGACAACGACAAGTGCGTTTCCTGCGGTCAGTGCATGGTAAGCTGTCCCTTCGGCGCAATATCGGACAAATCACAGATATTCCAGCTTATAAGAGCTATCAAAAAAGGCGATGAAGTGGTAGCGGAGGTCGCTCCCGCTATCGTCGGTCAGTTCGGCGCGGACGTGCGCCTTTGGAAGATCAAGGCGGCGCTTCTCGATCTCGGGTTTAAGGAAGTCTTTGAGGTGGCTCTCGGCGCGGATATAGGCGCTATCACAGAAGCTCACCACTATGTGAAAGAGGTAAAGACGGGAAAGCTTCCGTTCCTTCTCACCTCCTGCTGCCCCGCATGGGCAGTGCTTGCAAAGCGTACGCTTCCAAAGCTTGCCGAAACGGTTTCCAGCGCGCTCACGCCTATGGTCGCGACTTCAAGAACCATAAAGCAGCGCAGACCCAACGCAAGAGTCGTATTCATAGGCCCCTGCGCGGCGAAGAAGCTCGAAGCTATGCGCCGCACGGTACGAAGCGACGTTGACTTTGTTATCACCTTCGAGGAGCTGTCGGCGATGTTTGACGCCGCGGGAATAGATTTCTCGAAATACGACAAGGAAAGTCCTCTCCACGACGCTACGGGCGCGGGACGCGGTTACGCCTGCGCCGGCGGAGTCGCTCAGGCTATCGAGGACTGTATCAACGAATACTATCCCGGAACGGAAATGCACATTGAACACGCCGAAGGTCTTGCGAACTGTCAGACTATGCTTATGATGGCGCGCGCGGGCAAGAAGAACGGCTGTCTTATCGAGGGCATGGGCTGCCCCGGAGGATGCGTTGCCGGAGCCGGCACCAATATACCGATCATGAAGGCGGCTCAGTCCGTGAAGAAATTCGTAAACGACTCGACAACCAAGCTCCCGCCGATAGATCTTGAGGAAATAGATCTTCCTTAAGCGGGAACCGCGTATTGCAAAAATCCGATAAGGGGACGGAGAATTATCCGTCCTCTTTTTATTGCGCGTCAAAGGGACGTTAAAAAAGGGAGCTGTTTAAAAAGTCATTTTCAAACAGCTCCTTTTCAGGGGATAGGAAAAAAGCTTCAGA
>CAZCZR010000118.1:0-1901 GCA_964503455.1 uncultured Lachnospiraceae bacterium
AATAACTAAAAACCACCCAAAAAACCGCCCCGAATCGGGGGCGGTTTTTTCATTAAAGACTTATTTCCCGCCTATCCATTTTGAATAGTTCAGCGGTGCGTGTATCAGCTTCGCCTGTTTCAGTACCGACAGGATCGGCGCGGTTATCGCCGCGTCAATGCCGTGCTGTATCAGCGTGCCGAAAAAGGCTATGTACGTTACCGTCATAACAGCCGCGTCCGGCGCGAATATCGGGGTAAGGAAGTACACTATCAGCATTTCCCCCGTTGCGTGTATCAGTCCCGTCACAACAATAACAAAAAAGATATTTATCCTTTTGTTCTTTATCATATACGCGCCGACAAGCGCGAACACAATATGCGACGCCGCCCTTAAAACCACTATCGGATTGGCTGTCACTATCGCGAAGCCTATACATGAGCCGATAACGGTCAAAAGCGTAACGAAGGGGTTTATAAACAGCGCTATCATAGTCGGTACATGAGAGCCGAGCGTCGCGGTGAACGGCGGTATCACCAGTTTCACGGGCGAGAAGGTTATCAGCATCGACAGCGCGGTCAGCATTGCCGCAAGCGTCAGGTCTTTAATGGCAAATTTTTTCTTTGCCACCTGTATTTTTCACTCCTTTTTTCTTCCTTTCCGAAAGCTATTGAGTATATTATACCCGAATCCGGCGCCGTTGTCAATATTTTTTTGAAATTCCCTTGACTTTACGTCCGTTTTGTCGTAGAATGTTTATATGGGGAAAATGAAGGAAAACGGGAAAACATTACGAAAGGGAAAATATACATGAGAAAATTATTAAGCATATCGGTTGTTTTGCTTTTTATCGCAAGCGCGGCGGTATTTGCCGTAAGCAGCCGCATAGGTACGCACTCCGACGAAAGTCCCTCCGCGGAAGTATCGCCCGCGCCGGAGCAGCAGGCGCAGCAGGTGCCGGTTCGCGCTTCCGTGACGGTGAGCGCCGCCGGAGATGTAACCCTTGCCACCGACGACGCGGCAAAGGGCGAGGGCAGCTTCGAGTCCGTGCTTGCCGACGAGGGGTACGAGTACTTTCTGTATCATGTGAAGGAGATATTTGAGGAGGACGATCTGACGATAGTTAATTTTGAGGGTACGCTTTCCGACAGAGGCACGCGCGCAAACAAGACCTACGCGTTCCGGGGCCGTCCCGAATGGGCGCAGGTGCTGACCTCATCGAGCGTAGAGGCGGCGAACCTCGCCAACAACCACTCTCAAGATTACGGCGAGGATTCCCTTGCTGACACGGTATCGACCCTGAACGACGCAAACATACTCAATTTCTACGGCACCAACGCCGTCATAGAGGAAATAAACGGCATCAGCGTGGGACTTTGCGGCTTCAACGCTCTGAATGAAACAGGCGTGGAGCAGGCGCCGGAGGTGGTGCGCCGCCTTAAGGACGAGGGCGCGGATCTTGTGATAGCGTCCGCGCACTGGGGCGTCGAGAAGGACACCGCGCCGTCGTCGCTGCAAAAGGAGCTTGCGCACAGCATGATAGACGCGGGAGCGGATCTTGTGATCGGGCATCATCCGCACGTGCTTCAAGGCATAGAGAAGTACAACGGCGGATATATTCTGTACAGTCTGGGCAACTTCTGCTTCGGCGGCAACCGCAACCCCTCGGATAAGGACACGATGATCTTCCGTCAGACGTTCACCTTTGAAGCGGGCGAGCTTATCGATGATGACAATGTCGAGATAATCCCATGCAGCATAAGCTCCTCATCGACCGCGAACAACTATCAGCCTATCCCCGCCGTAGGCAAGCAGTACGAGCGCATTACCGAAAAAATCACCGAATACACCAACGCCCTCGGCGACGCGGCAGCGCTCAACTTCCGCGCGGAGCCGGAGGTATAACGTGAAAAATAAGCGTC
>CAZCZR010000119.1:0-1573 GCA_964503455.1 uncultured Lachnospiraceae bacterium
CCGCGCAAGGACGCGCCGCAGCAGCTTGTTTATCCGTTTCGCGTCCTTATCCGTCATTTCCCCGCCGCCTTTCTGTGTAAAATAAAAAATTGAAAAAACTTAAATTTCCTCTTGACAATTACACGATACCGTGTTATAATATAAACATCAGGAGGCGATACGATGAAGACATCAGAACTTGAAAAGCTGCTCCGCAAAAGCGGGTGCCGAATAACAGACCACGGCAGCAGACACGACATCTGGTATAGTCCACAAAACGGAAGGCGTTTTGTAGTGCCGCGACATAGCGCGAAAGAAATACCGACCGGAACGGCGAACGCCATCCTGAAAGAAGCGGGGCTGAAATAAAGCCCCGTTTCCGTGCCAACAAAAATTGAAAGGAGTTTAGAATATGGCAAAGTATGTATATCCGGCAGTGTTCACACCGGAGAAAGGCGGCGGCTATAGCGTCGATTTCCCCGACATCAGAGGGAGCAGCACCTGCGGCGATGATCTGATCGACGCTATGGAAATGGCGGAGGACGCGCTTATGACGATGCTCCGTTACCTTGAGGACGAGGGGGAAGAAATACCGCCCGCAAGTCGGCTTGAAGATGTCACGGTCAAAGACGGCGAATTTGCGACGCTCATTCTGTGCGACACCGCGAACTGCCATCTGACAAAACCCGATGATAACGAACCGAATAGCAGACCGGCGTAAAGCCAAAGGAATGAGCCGCAAAGAACTCGCCGAGCTGTCGGGAATCGGTTACAGTAAAATATCCGACTACGAAAACGGCTATACACGGCTCGAAAACGTGACAGTCGGCAATCTTGACCGCATAGCCGCCGCGCTCGGCTGCAAAATCGACGACCTCATACACTGAAAAACCGTCCCTTCGGGGACGGTTCGCTTTTTGTATTTAACGCCGTCAAAACAGCGACAGCTGCACCGGCTTTACTTGCTTCGCCGTCTCCGGATCTTCGCTCCGTCTCGGCATTTTTGCCGTCAAGTCAGGGAACATCTTACCCAAGTGCCAATCACGCACCGCTGTCAGCTTGGAAATCGTTTCTTCTTCCCGCTCAAGCTCCCGCCGCATCTTGCCAAGCACCTTCACAATAGCCCGCTGCGTCTCGATCTCATTGTGGATGTCGATTTTTAAGTACTTGAATATTTCGGGGTTTATGTTCATCCCCGACTGGTACTTTGCCAGAAAGCTCGGAAGATTCTTCTCAAGTATGTAATAGAGATATTCGCCGTCAAGAACATCGGGATCCTTCACCGAAATAACGCCGTATTTGTCCTCGGCTTGTCCCGCTTCTCTCATATACACTAATTGCCCGTCACTCGCTGAAAGCTGGATCTTAATGCTTCCGGCAGGATAAACAATGTTTTTCCTGCTTCGCTCAATATCCGCTACACTGAGAAACTTAACGCTCCGCCAGTTTTTCAGGTTCATGCCCATACCGCCAACTCCTAAGATACTTCGCGAATAATTTCAAACCTCTCTCGTCCTTCTCGTCCGACGCCACAAGATCGTCCAGCATATCCGCAAGCTCTAAACTCGTCTTTCTTATCTCTCCGTCCAGCTCT